>CAIQQM010000272.1 GCA_903873945.1 uncultured Verrucomicrobiota bacterium | reverse complement strand
TTGTTGTTGCCCCCCCCCCCCCCCCCCCCATTTTTTTCACGCCGAACGATTTTCCGTCAGCGCCGAAACTTAACGCGCGGCAGAGCAGGAATTCCGCCGCGCGCTGCACGTCCGTCAACTGCGAGCCGTCGCACGCCGCGCAGCGACGAGCTGCGTGAAACTCTTTCCGGGAATTGATTCTGAAAACCATTTCCTCGACGACTGCGCTCGCATGATGCCGGATGCAGCGGAATGCGTTAACCAGGTCGGAATTGATGTCATTGAGGACCTCGACTCTCGACCGCTCCGGCTTGTTAAAGAACAGCGCCGCCGCGCCGCAGAAGGGCTCCACATAACACGTATGCTTTGGGATCTCCGGCAGCAGCCACTTGAGCAGCGACCGCTTCCCTCCGGGATATCCACAAAGCGCCAGCTTGTTCATCCGTGTTTAATCCTTCGTGCTGTCTGGGATGCTCGCCTTGGCCACGTCATCAGCGTGCAAGCATTCCGAAAGATTTGCTGTAGGGTCTGTGGGTGTTGTGATGGCGATTCTGCCGTTGCAGAAATCGTTTCCGGGCATTGCGTCGTAAAGTATCCCCGCGGTTATGCTTCCATAACCGGGAATAGATACGATCTTGTCGCCGTTCTTTGCTTCTCTGCCATTTTTATAGTGCATAAATCAGTATTTAATCCGTGTTCAATCCGTGGCTAAAAATGGGCTGGCGAACTGCACCTTAGAAAGTGAACCCAGCCAGCACCCCCAGCACCTGCCGGTTCCCCGGCAACTGCACCCCCAGCGACACGCCCGCGTAGGTATGCGGTGTCAGCGCCTTCAGCGCCCGCATCCCGATCTCCCCGAAGAATTTCTTGTCCGATTCCGCGAACCCATAACCCGCATCCGCATAAGCTGAGAGCTTCACGTCATGGATCATCCAGGAGAAGCTGACGCCCGCCTGGTCAGAGACAACGGTCCCGGCCACCCCGGATGTCCGCAGCACATTTTCCAAAGCCAGCGCCGTTGACCGGAGGCCGTTTGTCGGCGCGCTCGGATAGATGTCGTAGGACAACCCGATCGAATTTGCTAGCGGCACATCCCCGCCCTGGATGGAATCGAATGACGTCCAGAGCGAGCCCCGTTCCGACCCGAACGTCGAATCCAGGTTCGTGTTGAACGACGCGAAATACGACTGCACCGTCCCGATGAACGTGCCGGTCGGCGTCGTCGGGGTAGTCGGGCTTGTCTGGGCCGGCGCGGACAGCGAACATGCCAGCAGAGCGGTGAGCGATAATGCAAACATTGTTTTTTTCATAATTTTATTTTATTGGTTTCGGGTTGAAGACTGGCCGGACCAGCAGCGGCAGGAGGAGTGAGGACCGCCACCGGCCCGACCAAATTAATAAGGGGATTTTTGCCGAGGTAATCGAAGAAATGGTAACCACCGGCCACGACGAAAACCGCCGCCGTCCCCTTCAGGTTCAGCGCCGGAACATCCAGCCCGACGCCGTGCGCCAGCGTCGTCGCGATGAACGCCTTAACCGCCACCGCACCGCCCTGGATTGTCGAGCTAAGCAGCCCCAGTCCCCACCGATTGAAGCGACATTGGAACGTCGCGCTCATCGGGCGCCTCCGGGGGTTATGGCGCCCTTGTGTCTTTGCGCTGAGGGTTGCTTCCCAATCACGCCTGCAAGTTTAGCAAGCCCCTATAAGCCAAGGTGGTCTTCTCCTTTTCCTCTGACCCGGCAAGCCCCTTTAATCCCCGACTAACTCCCCGTCAAGACAAACAAACAGCCCGGCATTTTTGCCGGGCTGTTCGGATGGCGCCTTTGCGCCTTTGCGTTAAATTCTGTTCGACGTTGGAAGTTGAGCGTTCGAAGTTCGAAGTTCGTCTTTCCCCGTCATCTTCCCCAGCGCCGCCCGGATATGAAAAAACTGCGCCAGAAATTTCAGCATGAACCCCGCCCCGATCAGTCCGCCACCGATGGCCACGCCCATCTGTGCGTCCTGGCTGGCGAGGCCGAGCGCTACGAAAAGAATTCCGACCCCCCAGAAGCCGAGACATATCCCATCTAGTATGCCGGCCTTCTCCACCAGCGGATCAACCAGCTTTCGTGGCGGCCCCGACTGCCCCAGGTTCCCCCGGATATCTGGCACCGTGAACTTTCGGGAGCACGTCGGGCAATTTATTTGTTGCCCGATCAACTCCACTGGCCCATCGATATGCTGCGAGCAACCCGGACATTCGATCTTTAACGTCTTATGAGCGTTCGAATCGACGGGAGTTCGAATGTCAATCCGTTCCGACCTTTCGCCCACAAACAGCGCCGGCCAATCCCCCACGATCTTCCACTTCGTATCTCCCGGCCCGCGCCAGGGCGTCTTGCCATGGATCTTCCCGTCCCGCTTCATCTCCACCACTTGGACCTCGCTGAACGGCCCCGCCTCCTTGTCATCGATCCACAAATAGAATTCGCTCATTTTTCAACCTTTCAGTTTCCTGGGTTCACTTCTCGCGCCTAGCATCCTTTCATTTTTTTGAGTTTAATTTCCAAAGATTTTACCTTCTCCCGGATTTCTAAGGCCTCTGCGACCGCATCATCAATAAGATATTCGGGCGGCTTCTCCCGCAACAAATCCTCGGCCTTCTCCCGATCTGGCCAATAGAGCGAGTCCATAGTAACCTCGAAATACTCAGCGAGCTCCGCCAGGTGCTCCGACTTCGGGGCCTGCCCTTTCAGAAAATTTCCGATGGCGACATGTGACACGCGTATTGCCCTCGCCAGGGTCGAGTTGTTTATCCCCCGTTCTCCCATGAGGGTTTTAAGCCTCTGAGCCAGGTGTAAATTTTCTTTCAAAAAAGTGTTGACCGTGTAAGAAAAGTTACGTAATAATTCTTACATGTTACGGGTTACGCAATGAAAACCAAGCGAAAAATGAGCCGGGTCAAATACCCGAACATCTGCCGTGATGCTGTGAGGCTCGGAGTCCATCGCGTTCACCTTTATCAGGTCCTTGATGGCCGCCGCGAAAGCGCATCCCTCCGCCGTCGTTACCGCGCCCTCCGGCAAAAGAAAGCCGCATGACCTCTTCCCTCCCATGCAGTGCGAGGCCGGCGCTCGGCTCTGTGGCTCACCCTCCGATTCAGCTGCCGTTGTCTCGCCTTCAGGACCCGCGCATCAAAATCCCGATGGTTGATCTCGCCGGCGCATTCGCCATTCTCGGCTGCGCCAAAGAACCCGAGATCGTTGACTTCGCTGAATCCGGGTCCTGCTGGGCCTGGCACATTGGCGACCTGAACGCTCGCCGCTGCGAATGGCGCTTCCTTGCCAAGTCGCTCACATCCCTTCAGGCGTCCCTTAAGGATATGGATATTGACGAACTCCTTCTTCACCCCATCAAGCGCCAGCCCGCCACCTGGGCCGAGGTCCTCTCCATCGTCCTGCCCAGGCACGACAAACCGTTTTTCTCCGGGCGCGAATGCAAACGCGCCCTGAATTGCCGACGCGTCCACTTCATCAACCTCATTTACAGCGGACAGCTCCCCGGCAGCGACTATCGCCGCGGCCCCAACGGCAGCCCCAGCGTAGCTCGAAAAGACTTCATCCACTTCCTCGAACAAAGATTGGTGGGGGGACTATGACCGACCTGGCCCTCCTCGATCACATCATGCGCGACATGGCCATCCAAATTTCAAAAAACGAGACAGTCGGCCCGCCCGTCCGTTCCGAGTCTGAAATTCAAGACCCTGTCATTCGCTTTTTCGCCGAGCAACTCCAGCCCCGCCCTCAATCAGAAACTCCCGAACCTGTTATCGATGTATGACCGATAAAGTCTCCACGCGCGACCCCGAGTGGCTTAAGGAATCCGCGGGTCTTCTCCGCCAAAACTTCAGCCACATTCATTGCGCCCTCCTGGATGCAGCCAAACGCGCCGCATGGCTTGGGCTCTTCCTCAACTACATTAAAGAGCGCGGCAAAGAAGACCATTCTATTTCACATGGCCAGTTCGGCCCATGGCTAAAAAATAACCTCCCCGATCTCAATCGGGATACGGTCGCCTTCTACATGGCAATCGGCAGGAACATCGCGAAAAAGACGAAACTCCAGTTTTCAAAATTCGGGAAATCCGAAATTTGCCAGCGCGGAGAATTGCCCGACAACGTCCTTTTGCTCGTCGAAGGTAAAACTCAAAATCAGCTTTTCTTGGAATTTAAGCAGGCCAAAGTTCAAGACGACTGCTTGGTCGTCGCCCCAGGCCGCGCCAAAGGCTGCCGGGGAACCTCCAAGACCCAGCGGGACGACGCCAAGGCCACCGAGGAAGCGGGACGACGCAAAGCCCTCGCCCACGACTCGAGGGCGTTCCGTAATTGGATCGATAAAAACTGTGACGACCGGGGATTCGGGACATTGCCCGACGCCGAGGCCGTCGCCCTCGAGGAAAGCTGCCGCCTCGCTGCCGGGTTTCTCCATTCCCTGAACACAGCCCGAAAAGGAACTGCTCAAAATGACTAACAATTTACATCCGGAAGCGTCCGCCAGCGCACAATGCGCCACATGCGAGAGTGCGGATACCAACGAACGGCCACGCTGCAATGCCCATGCCAACCTTCCGGATCTTTCTTCCTCTCCCGAAAATGATGAGAAAACCAATTTGATTTCGCGGGAACATAAAGGGCCTCCAGAGGCTGGAGGTGATCTGCCGGGTCCCGCGGCGCTGGAGAGCGTAGGTAACTCGGCACATCAGGTTACAGCGGCGACCTGCCCGGCGCCGGAGTCTCAACCGGGCGCCTTTTCTCAGATTGGCATGGCGGGGCGGCTAACTTCGACCGCCGCGCCATTCCTAAATCCGGTCCTTGACGTTCGCTACTATCTCGCCACCCGCCGACCCGTCGCCCACTATCGCGACGAGCGCGAACTTTTCATTGCCCTCCCCGACGAACTCCGTCTCGAAGTCGAGTCTCAACTCGACGCCTTCGACACGGTTGCGGTCCTCATTAAGGCCCGATTAAGCGTTCGTTCCGCATGCAATAAGACCCTCACCATCTGGGGCAACCGTTGGAAGCTGAAAACCTTCCGGGCGAACTACGACCTTTGGCGAAAGACCGGCGACTGGGTCGCGCTCGTCAATCTCTCTAAGGCCGGCGCCCGCTGGCAAAACCGCGCCTACGGCCTGCCTGAATCCTTCCTGAAATTCTGCGCCGTGCGCTTCGGCAAATTTGGCCGCGCCGACGGCAAGAGCCAGGCCATCCTGAGCATCAAGCGCCAATGGCGCACCGGCCTGAATCTGCGCGGCGCCCCCGAGCCGATCCCCGGCTATGAGGCGGGTTGGGATGATCGCAATCGCGAAGTTTGTCCTCGTGGTTGGCACAAATCCAACATTTTAAGCCAGGTCAAAGACGCCGCCCTTTTCAATGCGGCCATCCAGACGCTCATGCATGAGGGGGTCGCTGCCGCCAAAGCGTTGCTGCCGCAGCATCTCGGCACCCGCAAGGGCCTGAGATTCCTGGAGCTTGTCACCTTCGACGACGTCCGCATGGACTGGCTCGTGTTCGATCCCGAGACCGGCCAGCCGTGCGAACTCTGGCTCCTCGTGGCTCGCGACCAGGCCACTGCTATGGTCCTCGGCTTCGTCATGCATCTTTCCAACGTAAGGCCCGACGGCACCGCGTCGCATCTTGGCCTCAAGGAAATGAAGCAACTTGCCGCCTGGATACTGGAGCGCTATCCGCTCCCGCCCTATGCGTCCACATGGAAAGTTGAGCGCGGCACCGCCACCCTCAGCGAAGGCAGCAAACTTGCGCTCGCGGAAATGCTTCCCAACAACATCAGAATTTCCTACACCGGCATGATCGGCGGCAAATCGCCCGCCGGTTACAAGGAAAAAGCCAAAGGCAATTCTCGCGGAAAAGCCTCGCACGAATCGCACAATCGCCTCTTCCACACCCAGTCCTGCCATCTCGCCGGCCAGACCGGAGCCCACTGGGACATCCGCCCCGCCGACCTCGGCGCCCGCTCCGCTGAATGCGTCGAAATCTGGAAGATGCGCAACAATCTCCCCGAGCACCTGCGTGGCCGCGAAAAATATCCGCTGCTCACCCTCGGCGAAGCCCGCGAACAACTGTTCCAAATTTGCATCGACCAAAACTTTCGAAAAGACCACGCCCTTGAAGGTTTTGATGAAGTGCTCGAATGGATCGATCCGGCTGACAACAAAATCAAACCGCGCGACACCATCCCCCAGCCGCTGCCCCCCGGAGCGAGGATCATCAAGCGCCTCGAAATGCCGGTTGAACGCGCCATCAAGCTCATGGCGCCCTACGCCGGCCAGTGGGCAAAGGTTTCCCCCGACATCGTCATCGCCTTCCTGTCTCACACCATACGCCGCATCAGCAATAAACAGATTCGGCCCAGCGGCGAAATTGCCTTCGACCACGACGGCAGTTCCCTTATCTTCGCGCCGCCGGAAGGCGTCTTGATGGGAGGCCGAACTTCGGCTCTGGCCGCGGAAAAAACATTGCTCGGTTATCACAACCCGGACGATCCCTCCTTCCTGCATGTCACCAACGGCGCCGGGTCAATTCTGGGCACCTGGTATCGCCGCCGCCGCCTCCGTAACGATGAGCCTGAGCTCTTCCAGCAGGCCATGCGTTACACCGCCAATGCGCTCAAGGCCGCCCAGGACTACGCCAGCAGCCTGGCTGCGGATGAACGCGCCCGGCTCGACGATATCCGGCTCCACAACGCCGAACTCAAACGCGGCAACGAGTTTGTCGAAGTCGGGGCAAATCCGACTCTGGGCTCGACCACAGTCTCATCGCATGTTGCCCGCGCGCTTTCATCCACCCGAACCCATTCCAGGCGGATCGCCCAAACCCAACAAACTGACGCCGCCCTGGCCGACGCTATCGACTCCCTCTAAAAAAACAACTCAACCCATGAACCAATCGAACCCAACGCTGCGCGACTCCCTGATCGCCACCCGCCTCTCCAACGCCGAGATCGCCCGCGGCATCGGCTATTCATCCGGTGCCGTCTCCACCTACATCAATAATAAATATTCCGGCGACCTTTCCGCCATCGAACCCAAAATCCGCGAATGGCTCCGCGACCGCACCGTCGCGCAGGTCTCCGGCATCCCCACCATTCCAACTGAAATCTCCCGCTTCATGCATCGCCGCTTCGAGGAAATCCGCACCTCTGGCGAACTCGCGCTTGAAGTCGGCGAGGCCGGCATCGGAAAATCCCGCGCCATCGGCCTATACCTGCTCGACCACACATTGGCAATCGGCCTCCGCGCCATTCCGTGGAGGTCCGGCATGAATGCCATCGCCGAAGACCTCGCCCAGGCCGCTGGAATCAACCGGCTCGCCAAACACGAAAAACGCTGGGACGCAATTCTCGACCGCACCCGAGGCAGCGGCAGAATACTCATTGTGGACGACGCCCAGGAGCTCGCCCCGCGCGCCCTCCAATGCTGCGTTGACTACCACGAGGAAACCGGGAGCCCCGTCTGTCTCGTCGGCCTGCCGGCCCTGAAAAAGAAACTCCTCGCCGATTCCCGCCGGTCCCGCCGCGTTGACGCCGTCGTCGAACTCAAAATCAAAGACCCCGCTCCCCTCATCAACCATCTCATCGACCAATTTGCTTCTGACTCCAACGGCGAGCGCAACGACCTCCTCTCTCTTTGCGTCGAAGTCGCCTCCGGCATCGGAGCATTCGGCTCGGTTGAAAAACAATTGAAATACGCCGCCCGCAGCCGGAGCAAAAAGCCCGGCCTGGATTGGGTCCCCGCCTTCCGCGCCGCGCACAAGCGCCTCCTCCGCACCTACGATTTGTCCGTCACAAAACAGTAATCAATCATGAACTACGCCAAATACATCATTCTCCGCGACCTGACTGGCCGGGAGATTGTCGCCATGTTTGACGGCTCCATCCCGCACAGCGACATGGTCCCCGGTGGCATGACCCCTGTCAGCGCCGGCTTCGTCATGATCTCGGGCGACCAGGTCATCATCCCCGAGATCGGCTCCGACTCCCTCGGCCTCAATCCCCTGCCAGGCGACAAACCCCGCCTCGCCGCCTTCATCAATTTGCCTTTCTCGACTCCGGCGAGAAAGTCGATCCCGGAATTTTCCAACAGCGTCTTTGCGGGGCGCGCAGAGCGCCCTTGCGTTAAAACCCCATCATGAAAATCCGTGTTTAATCCGTGGCTAAAACTATGAAAAACCGCATCAAGAAGAACCTGCAACGCCTCACCACCCGCGACGATGCTGAAGCCGCCATGAACGGCCTCGCTCTCGCCACCAACGACCAGCGCCGGCTCATCGCCATCCGCGACCAGGCCGTCCTTGAAATCAACGAACGCTACGCCACCGGCCTCGCCGAACTTGACCGGGTCGTCAGCGAAAAATACGACGCGCTCCGAGCCTGGGCCGAAGCCAATCCCGAGCAATTTCCCAAAGACCGAAAGAGCATCGACATGGCTGCCGGCACCTTGGGCTTCCGCACCGGCACACCCAAGCTCGCCCTGCTCAGTCGCGCCTGGACCTGGGACAAAGTCCTGAGCCTCGTCGCCCAGATATGCCCCCACTATATCCGACAGAAGATGGAGGTCGATAAAGACGCCATGCTTGCAGACTACAGTCAATCGACGGCCAAAGATGTGACCTCCGACAAATTCAAACGCGTCGGCCTGGAAGTCGCCCAGGACGAAAGCTTCTACGTCGAGCCCAACCTCACCGAACTCGAATCCCGAACCTCGGAGGCCACATGAGTAAAAGTCAAAATCCGTGGGTCTGCGAGAGCTTATTGTCCGTCGGATTAAACTGCGAAATGTGCGCCGCCGAAGATCGCATCGATGAGATAAAGTCCAGCACCGATATCCGCTGGCTCCGTCAGGTCCTCGCCTGGCGAGACAACCAGATCATCGTCCGCCGCCACAACCAGCGCCAACAACTCAACTCTGGGGTGGCCGTCTGCCCTCCCGTAGTCACGGACATCCTACATGCCGTGAACGCCTCGGCATGACCACCCAACTCGACATCTTCCAGCCCCGCCCAAGTGGGAAGTCCGACTTCAACCCGCCCGACAACGATGCCGACCGCCTCCGCGCCCATCTCCGTTACTACGGCTGGCGCACTCGCGCCCAGATCTGCGAGGCCCTCGGCTGGTCAGAGCGCCAGGTCCGCTCTATCGCCGAATCCCTCGGTGCCGACATCGTCCGTGGCCAGACCGGGTTCAAGCTCACCGAGCAACTCACCCGCGAAGACCTCGGCGCAGCCCATCAATCCGCCGACGCCTATTTAAGCCAGGGCAAGCGCATGATCCGCTACAGCATCGCCCTCCGACACCGCCTCCACACCCTCATCGGATGCGGCTGAAAAAAATAGTCGAAAATAGTTGTTGACAAATATACGCCTAGCGTATAACGTATGGCCAGACAGTGAGAGTTAAACCAACTCACTAAAAAACGAAAAATATGACAACGACAACCGAGAGCCTTGCAAAACTGCCAACAAACAACTACGGCCAAGTGGACGTGCGTAGCGGCGTCCCTGCCGGTTTTGTCCACATAAACGCCAAGCGTCTCACGGTCACTTGCGCCGCCGCTGGCGTCGAATGTGCGCCCGCACTGACGGGCTGGACAACTGGCAAGTGGTCTAAACCCGTAGTCTCCGGCGTGGTTGTCCGCGACAGTGACGAGGCCACAGTCCGCGAGGCCATGACTGCCCGCGCCGCCAAGCGTTTGACACCCGCACAAAAAGAGGCTCGCCGCGCCGCGCAGCATGACAAAGACGCCGCCGACTTTGCAGACAGCATACGCGCACAGTTCCCGGCCATGCCAGAGGACGACGTTTTGCGTTGCGCCCGTCACGCAACGGAAATTGGCAGCGGTCGAGTTGGCCGCGCTACCACAATCGAGGAGCCAACGCGCTTGGCGGTTGTCGCTTTTGCCCGTCACAACTTTACCAGTTACGACAGCAACTTTGAGTTTGGCACGTCCAAAGAGGACAACCGCGCAGAGGTCAACGGTAAAGTCAGCGAGCTTTTGACACAGTGGGAGCAACCAAAGGCTTAACGAGGTCACGGCACACGGTTTGCGCCGTGCGCCGTGCGACTGCGAGAGCCTTGCAAGGCAGTCGTGGTCGGTGGCCGTAGCCAAAAACAAACATGAACCCTCAAGACTATAAAGTCCAGCGCAAACTTCGCGGCACACAAGCCGCCGTTGCCGCGCTGCTTGGCGTGCGCCAAGCAACAATTTCCGACCGCGAAAACGGCGGTGAAATAACAACCGAGGCTTGGCTTGCGCTCTGTGCGCTGCCAAAAAAACGAAAGAGCAAAGATTTTTCCGCAAGATGAGCATTCGGCGCCTCCTCAAAAACGCCCATTAAAGCCCAGTTAAACCTGCTCTAAAAAATGCCAAAAGTGAGTTCAAACCATTTTAATATGGCTGTTTTGGGGCAAAAGTTTCCCAAATCGGCGTTCCCGGCGAATTGCCTCCGTAAGTGCTTGATTTTCGGCCTCTTTCGGCCTCTTTCGGCCTAATTCCCCGTTTCTCAACCCTCGCGCCACAGGACAGTTCCAGCCAGCCAATGGCAGCCGACAGATAGTGCGTATCCGGTGGCTCGAGTCGTTTCATCGTCCAATAATTAAAGTCGGCATTAATCGTGCCATGTCAAGATTGCAACCGGCCCATCCTCCCGCCGTTACAGGGCCACGCCGGCTTTGGCGGGAGGCTGAAAGTTTCCTCAAGTTGAGCGAGAGCTCCCGGTGGCGTACGCTGGCGGTTGAGTCGTTTTTGGGTTATGGATTGTATTATGAAATCGTTACTGTCCGCGCTGTTGACTTTGACTTGCGTTCTCACCGCGCGCGCCCAGCTTCATACTGAGATGATCGAATACAAACAGGGGGACACGGTTCTGGAAGGCTATCTGGCTTGCGATCGATCCATTAAAGGCAAGCGTCCGGCGGTGTTGATTGCGCACCAATGGAAAGGCCTGACGGAATACGAGAAGGGGCGCGCGGAGATGCTTGCAAAACTGGGGTATGTCGCCTTTGCGCTCGATATGTACGGCAAAGACATCCGGCCGAAAAACAGTCAGGAAGCGGGTGCCCAGGCGGGCCAATACAAGCGGGACCGCCAATTACTGCGCGCACGGGCCCGGGCCGGGCTGGCGGTGCTGAAAAAATATGAACTGACAGACACGAACCGGATCGCCGCCATCGGGTATTGCTTTGGCGGAACTACGGTGATCGAACTGGCGCGCAGCGGGGCGGATATCGCTGGCGTCGTGAGTTTTCATGGAGGATTGGATTCGCCCACTCCCGAGGATGGCAGGAACATCAAATGCAAAGTGCTCGTGCTGCATGGCGCGGATGACCCGTTTGTGCCGGCCAAAGACCTTGCCGCGTTTGAAGATGAGATGCGGCAGTCGAAAGTGGACTGGCAGCTAGTCAAATACGGCGGCGCCGTTCATAGCTTCACCGAGCGGAACGCTGGGGACAATCATCTCGACGGCGCAGCTTACAACGGAAAAGCGGATCGGCGCTCGTGGGAAGCAATGAGGCAGTTCTTCGCTGAAGTCTTTAAATGATTGGCTGTTGGTTGGGTGCGATCTGGGAGTCGGGCGGCCGGAAGGGCGAAAGGAGCAAGAGGGCTTGGGCAACATTTTGGTCGGGGCGAATGTCCTTACCAAATGGCAACGTCCGGGTTAAAGTGCCCCATGCGCATCACTGGTGGGAACGCTGCCCGGCGGATTTTGAAAGTGCCAAAAGGCTTGGCGGTGCGGCCAACGCCGGACTTGGTCAAGCAGGCGGTGTTCAATAGCCTTGGCAACCGGGTCGCGGGCGCGCGAGTTCTGGAACTGTTCGCCGGCACCGGGGCCTTAAGCCTCGAGTGTCTTAGCCGGGGCGCGGCTTCGGCAGTTTGCGTGGAGAAATCGGCGCGCCATGCCGATGTGCTGAGGCACAATTGTGCGGTGGCGGGCTTTTCGCCAGGGGTCCTGCAGGTTCGCGTGCAGGATGTGTTCACCGCAGTGGGGCAACTGGCGGAAACGGGTGAGGTGTTTGATTTGGTCTTGGCAGACCCGCCCTATGGGGAGAAAAATTTGGGCCGGAGGTCGACTTCATTGGCCCAGCAAGCCCTGGATGACGCGAGGCTGCCGCAACTGCTTGCGCCCGGCGGGTTGCTGGTGCTGGGCCATACGAAACGGGATACGCTCATGATTCCGGAATTCTGGCACGAAGTCAGGAAACTCAAGCACGGCGACAGCATCATGCTGTTTCTGACGCCGGCCGCGGGTTGAAATTGCTCTATTATGGTCGCACAGCGGCGTCTTTTCTCTGCTGTGTCCGGCAATAAATAAGCGATAGGGAGGGGGCCTATTGAGGTGGTCTTGGACGTTCGATGAGTTCGTGGAGGGAATTCAGCAATCCCTCTGAGCCGATAAATAGCCCTCCGGGAAACCGCCTGTGACGCAGCATGCCTGCGTAGATGGATTCCTGTTGATAGAAGTTTGATTCCAGCCCGGCTAGGTATTGCAGGCGCAGGTTGCGGTCCCGGTTGATCTCGGCGCCCTGAAGCCAGGTCTTAAGGTCCGGAGCATGACCGGCATAGGTTGCCAGCAGGGCAAAGGCAGATCGCAACCTCGCCTCGCGGAGAGACTTTCTTACGAGCTGATAGTCATCCCGATTCAACCGCCCTTGAACCTGGCTGGCCTCAATCTGCAACGGTTCCACTTGGCCGAGCAGGACGAGGTCATACCCAAGGCCGTCAAAGTCGTTGCCCCAGACGGTGCCGTTCGGGAAGACTTCGAAGAAGGTGGCGAGCTCGCTTTTGACCGCCGCCAGGTTGCTTTCATAGAGGGGCACCCACTGGGAAACCAATCCGCCTGGGTTCAGGTGGCGCTTGCAGCTTTCGAGGTATTCTTTGGTGTAGAGCGTGGCGGCGCCTTTGACCCAGGGATGGATGGGGTCGGAGGTGATGATGTCGAATTTGTCGCGGGAGGTGAGCACGAAATGCCGCGCATCGTCGTAGATAACTTTGGTGCGGGGATCTTGTAGCACGCTGTAGTTTTCCCGGGAAAAGTATTGGGCGACTTTTTGTGGAACCAGCGGTTCGAGCTCGCAAATGGTGATGCTGGCCAGAGCGGGGTAGGTGGTGAAGGAGCCGGCGGTGATGCCCGAGCCGCAGCCAACAACCAGCACTGAGCGGGGTTGGGGGTGGAGCAGGGCCGGCAGGTGCCCCAGCATTCGTTGCAGTCGCATATCCGGCGGATCGGTCGACGCTTCCACCCTGCCACTCACGTGAAAGTTCCTTATGCCTTCGGCTGATTCGGTGACTGCGACCGAGGAGTTCATGCCCTCTCCGGTGTAGAGGTTTGTGCCTATGTTGCTCCGGGATGGCAGGTAGCGCCCATAAGCAACCAGTTTCCATGGCAATTCAGGCACGCGAAGAGCCAGCAATGCGATGCCACCCGACACAATCAACAAGCCGACCGCACCAGGGATGGTGAATCCTGCTTTGATTCCCGCCAATGGGTTCGCCGTGGGAGAGGACCGTGTGAGCGGCACGAACATAAGCAGGCCGGCGATGCCGGAAAACCCAATAAGCAACCGCTGAACTTGCTGGCTGCCCAGCCAGGGAATCAAGAGCAGGCTGCAGCCGATCGCGCCGAGGATCGCTCCCAGGGTGTTGGCGGCATAGACTCGCCCCACCAGTTGGCCGGGATCTTGCCCGGGAGAGGCCGCTGCGGCGAGGGCGATCGGAAAGCTTGCTCCCCACAAACACGTCGCTGGCAGGATCGCCCAGGCACAACGAAGCAGATCCAATTGAAAGTCAAACCACGGACTGCTCGAAAGAGATGGGTTGATGGGCCAATAAGGGAGCGATTGCATCAGCAGATGTGCGGTCAACGCGATTGCCCCGGCTAAAAGGAGCTGAAAACAGCCGAGTACCATCCGTGGGCGCGCGATGCTTCGCGCCAGAGCGGCTCCAATGCCGCTGCCGATGCCCAATCCCATCAAAAATACAGCCAGGATGATTGAGAAGGTATAAACCGTCGCTCCTAACATCAGTGACAACAGGCGGGTCCAAAGCACTTCGGCGGCTAGGGCGCACAGCCCCGAAATGGCGATTGTTGCATATACCATTCGGCGGCCCGGTGTTGCTGTGGCGCGAGTGTTAACCAAAAGAGGCTCCCGCTGAGGCCGTCCGGTCTTCCCGGATTGCTCGCCGGCTTCGGAGGGAGCTGAGGTTTGAGGGTTGAGAGAAGAAATATGGGAGGTCGCAGGTGGAGTGGAAGACTCTGTTGCGCGGTAGGGCATCCGGGATGCCAAATAGAAAGCCGTCAAGGCGACCAAAGCGTTGAGCCCTGCTGCGACACCGGTGGCGGTGGCCATGTCATGCACGCGTAAGAGATAGAACCCGGCTAGCAAACAACCCAGTACGGCGCCAAGGATATTGGCGCCATACAAAAAACCAAGGCGGGAGATACCGCACGGGGTTGTCTCCACCCATCGCGAGATCGCCGGCAGAGTCGCGCCCATGAGCAGGGTCGGCGGCAACAGGCAAGCTGCGCTGACCACGCCGCGCAGGGCAAATCCGGGCAGCCCATGTCCAACGACAGCGACATAAAGGCGTGCGACATAAGGAACCAGAATCAATACCGCCAGCCCGCAGAAACCAGTGCCTGTTTCAAGCCAGGCGAAGGCGCGCAACGGGTGACAACGGGGAGAAACAAAACGGGGTAAGGCAAGGCTGCCTGCGCACATGCCCCCCATGAAAGTCCCCAGAAGGACCGCCATTGAGAAAGCGGAGGAGCCTATCACCAGTTGGAGCATCTGTAGCCAGACAATCTCGTAAATGAGGGCGGCACAACCGCTGCCGACAAACAGAAGCAGGAGCGGGATAAACTGTCCGGAGCCGGAAGGACATGCTGATTGACTGGTGAGGCGTTCGTTCATGCCCCGGGCGCGCGCGCTGATTGGCAGGTGTTGTTCGGATCGAGCATTGGCGTTTGTTCGCTTGTCAGCCTTAGCCATTGTTGCCCCAAGCGCAAGCCCCAAGGAAACGCTGCTCAAGTCGCAGGTCTGATCCGCGAAAAGGGCTGGCACCTGCGGGCAATAACATGGTATACAGGTTTGCATTCAAACCCGCGATCCATACGCTTCCGTGCTTGAATAATTAGACAAATGCGACAGTTCGTCACCATCGCTTCCAATGCCTTCATGGAACTCGTTAGGCAGCCGGTGTTCCTGCTGTTGCTGACGGGCTCTGCGGTATTCGAGATCTTCCTGGCGACACCATATTATTTCGCGTTCGGCGATGAGCCTAAATTGGTTGAAAACAGCACTCTGGCGGTAATGTTGCTTGCGGGGTTGCTGGGCGCGGTTTTGAGCGCATCCGCTTCATTGGCGCGTGAAATCCGCACGGGGACGGCGCTGGCAGTGCTGTCCAAGCCTGTGGGCCGGGCTCAATTCCTCGTGGCCAAATATGTCGGCTTGGCAGCCGCGTTGGCATTGCTGACATACGTCAACCTTGTGGCCGCGTTGTTGG
The DNA here is from genome assembly GCA_903873945.1 of uncultured Verrucomicrobiota bacterium. Classification (GTDB taxonomy): domain Bacteria; phylum Verrucomicrobiota; class Verrucomicrobiia; order Limisphaerales; family UBA8199; genus CAIQQM01. The sequence continues at coordinate 12,669 of CAIQQM010000272.1, read as the reverse complement.
CAAGCCGGATGGCATTTGATGCCTATGGCTCGACGGACATGTTTGCGCTGGGTGTTTTTGCTTTGGCGCTGATCGCAGCGTATCTCATGGGCGGGTTCAGTAATTTCTTCCTGCGGCGTCCGTTTGTTTCTGATGCGGTGTTCAGCCTCCTCGTGATGGTGACCTTGGCGTTCGTGGTAATCAGTTTCTACACGAAAGAGGGCAAACCCCAGGAATTTGCGGCAGGGGTGGATTGGCGGCTGATTCCGGCGGCAATTCTGATACTGTTTGCGCTTTGGATTATGGCCGGGCTCGCGTTGGCTTGCTCGGCGCGGCTCGATACGATTCCGACGCTGGCCATTTGCTCGGCGTTTTTCCTAGTCGGGCTTATGTCCGACTATTTGTTTGGCCGGCGGGCTGAAGCCGGCTCGTGGTGGGCGTCGGTGCTTTACACAGTGACCCCGAATTGGCAGCTTTTCTGGTTCGCTGACGTATTGGATACGGGCAAAAGCACGTTCTATTGGGGCTACGTGGGTAGGGCTTTTGGGTACGTCGCAGGCTACGTCGGCGCGGCGCTGACCGTTGCGACGCTGTTGTTTGAAGACCGCGAACTGAGTTGAACTTGAAGATTTTGAACGGTTGAAGAGCCCGTGCGCTCGATGATTTGAATGGAACGAAGTATACAGAAAAACGGCTTGATTAACCTGCTGACGCTGCTGGTGGTTGGCGTGGCGGGGTTTGCCGTCGCGCGCTTTGCCAATTGCCTGGCTGGCCAGGTCGCCATTCTCTTCATCGGGATGGGCATTTTGGTTGCGGGGGTGAGTTGGTTCCAGATGCGGCTTGAAGATAACGAGCGGCTGGAAAAGCTCGAGTTGGACGAACTGGCTAGGACGCGCGGAGGCTCGGCGCTGTTCGCAGGCAAAGAGGCGGAGGTATTTCCCTCCCGGCGGTCGCGCGAACAATTCGAACGCTTCTTCGTCCCGGTTTTTACGGTGATTTTATGCCTGGTGCAGGCAGCCGGTGCCTATTTCCTGTGGCGGTGGCTGCCAGGAACCGCGGTCGTGGTTGAACTCAGGGAACCGACGACGGCGTTGGCTCTGTTCGCGGTGATCGCGCTGGCCCTCTTCCTGTTGGGGAAATTTTCTGCGACCATCGCGCGGTTGGAAGGGCACCGCTTGCTTCGGCCTGGCGCCGGCTACCTGCTGTTGAGCGCCTACCTCTGCTTCCTAGTCACGCTGGGCATCATCGGGGCGCAGGCGGGCTTTTCGAAGGCGGATTTCTACCTGGCGCGCTCATTATGCGTCGTGCTTGGCTTGGTGGGGGGCGAGACACTGATCAACCTCATTCTTGAAATGTACCGGCCCCGGGTGAAGGGTAAGCTGCAAAGGCCCCTCTATGAAAGCCGGTTGGTGGGCCTGCTCGGCCAGCCGGAAGGGCTGATCACAACTGCCGCCCAAGCGTTGGATTACCAATTCGGCTTCAAGGTTTCTGAGACTTGGTTTTATCGATTCTTCGAAAAAGCCCTCGGGTGGCTGTTGCTGTTGCAAGTGGGCGCGCTTGTGTTGTCCACCTGTGTGGTATTCGTCCAGGCCGGCGAACAAAGTTTGCTGGAACGTTTCGGCCGGCCGGTTAAGGGTCGGGCAGTGCTGGGGCCGGGTGCGCACTTTAAGTGGCCTTGGCCGGTCGATAGGGCCTATCCCTTCCGGACCGAGCAGGTGCAAAGTTTCGATGTGGGCTTCACGCCAGACCCGACGCATGAAAAAGAGAACCTCGTGCTTTGGACCGTAATGCACACGAAGGAAGATAACTTCCTTGTGGCCAACCACCTGCAGCCCTCCCTTGAAGCAACTAATCAGGCGGGGGGCAAACGGACTCCTCCGGTGAGCTTCATCACCGGCAGCATTCCCGTGCAATTCCAGATTACAAACTTGGTCGCATGGGCCTACCACAACGAAGGCGCGTCGGCATTGTTACAGGACTTGGCCACGCGCGAGGTCGTCCGCTATCTGGTTAGCGCAGACATGAACGAAATCATGTCCTCGGAACGGCTGGAAGCATCGCGGGGGTTGGTGGAGCGCATTCAGGCGGCGGCCGACCAGCATAATCTGGGCGCAAGAATCGTTTCAGTCAGTTTGCAGGACCTGCATCCGCCGGTGAAAGTCGCGCCGGACTACGAAAAAGTCGTGGCGGCCATCCAAACCAGGCAGGCCCGGATCCTTTCCGCAAAGGCTGACGGCATAAGAACGAACGCGCTGGCTGGGGCCGAAGCCACGGGGATCCTTAATAAAGCCAGGGCCGAACGAACCGGCCGTGAAGTCGGCGCGCTGGCCCAGGCGGCCTTGTTTACGAATCAGATTCCCGCCTTTGAAGCTGCCCCGGCAGTCTATGTCCAGCGGGCATATTTGCAGACATTCACCCGCGCTACAGCCAACGCGCGGAAGTACGTTTTGCTCACGACGAACACGCATGACGTGCTCATTTTCGACCTCCAGGACAAGATTCGCGAGGACTTGCTGAACCTGACCGTTCCAACGCCCAAGACAAAATAGTTGCCATGAAACGCAATCCACTCACACTCATCATCGGCTTTCTGCTGATGATTGTATTCGGCCTGTTGCTTTTTGTTTTCCAGGTCCGCCAGACAGAAATCGCCGTGGTGACAACGTTCGGCAAACCAACGCGGCCGATCACGGAACCGGGAGGGTATTTCAAATGGCCGTGGCCGATTCAGAAGGTACACTTTTTCGATCGGCGGGTGCAGAATTTCGAGGACAGGCTTACCGAGGGTCTTACTAGGGATAGCTTTAACCTGCTGACCTCGGTTTACGTTGGTTGGAAGATCACGGACCCTACGATGTTTTTCCCGAGATTTGCCGGCGCCGCAGACCCGATTGCCGAAGCGGAAAAGGGCTTGGAACGCTTGCTGGGAAACGCCAAAAGCTCAGTTGTCGGCAAACATCCGTTGTCCGATTTCATTTCCACGAGTGATAACGGCACGAATTTTATAGCCATCGAGAGCGAGATCCTGGCTGCCATTCAATCCGAGGTTCGGGCCAATAACTATGGATTGGATATAGAATTCCTTGGCATCAAGAAGCTGGAATTGCCGGAGACGGTTACCCAATCCGTGTTCGAGCGCATGGCGTCGGAGCGCAAAGTGCTGGCCGACAAATTGCAGTATGAAGGAGAGGCTGAGGCGCAAAAAATCCGTTCTGAAGCCGAGCGCAAGGCTGCGGATATGGTCTACAACGCGGAAGGTGAGGCGACGCAGATCCGGGGCAAGGCGGAGGCTGAGGCGGCGAAATCACTGACCGTCTTTCAGCGGAACCCGGAGCTGGCCAATTTCATCTTCCGGCTGAATGCCCTCGAAGGCTCGTTGAAGGAACACTCGATATTGGTTTTCGATCAGCACACGCCGCCGTTCGATTTGTTTCGGGGCGCTTCGACAAATTTGTTGAGTAAATAGGTTCGGCATGAGCGACGAGCGACATCCACACCAACCGCCGCGAGAGACGGGACCCGCGTCGGAAATTCCAATCGATGCTGGCTCTCAGGCGCTGGCCGAGGCGCTGCGAAGTAGTTTTGTAATCGTCAAGTTTGTGATGGTTGTCCTGGTTCTGGTTTTCCTCGCCTCCGGCTTCTTCACGGTGGGTCCGCAGGAGCGGGCGATCCTCCTGCGTTTTGGCCGGCCCGTGGGTGAAGGCGAAGGGGCGCTCCTCGGTCCGGGGCTGCACTGGTCGTTCCCGTACCCTATCGATGAATACGTCAAAGTTTCGATTACCGGCGTCCAGCGGGCAAATTCAACGGTGGGTTGGTATGCGACAACGCCGGAACAGGAACTCGCCGGCACCGAACCGCCTCCGGGCGGTTCCTTGAATCCGGCCCTCGACGGTTACGCGGTGACTGCGGATAACAATATCATCCACACGCGAGCCACCCTGACTTACCGTATCAGCGATCCGGTACGCTATGTGTTTAATTTTGTGAATGCGTCGAACGCGGTGCAGAATGCGTTGGATAATGCGCTCCTGTACTCAGCTTCGCGTTTCAGCGTGGACGATATCCTGACTCGTGATGTGGCGGGCTTCAAGGAAGCCGTGCGGAACCGTGTGACCGGGTTGGTCGAGAACGAGGATTTGGGAGTGACGGTTGAGCAATGTGCTGTGGAAAGTATCCCCCCTCGTCAGCTAAAGGATGCTTTTGCGAATGTGCTCCGCTCCGAAGTCAACCGTAGCAAGGCACTTAACGATGCCAGTAGCCATCAAAACCAGGTCCTGAGCAAAGCCAGCGCGGATGCGGAATCGCTCATTAATATCGCCCAGTCAGAGCGGACCCGGCTGGTCGCCGATGTCAGCAGCCGGGCGGATCAATTTAAGGATCTCCTGCCGAAATACCTCGACAACCCCAGCCTCTTCGTCCAGCAGCGTCTGACTGAAACGCTGGGCCGCGTCTTCACAAACGCCCAGGACAAGATCCTTGTCCCGGAAAGCGTGGATGGAAGTTCCAAGGAACTGCGGTATCTTTTCAATCGCGAGCTGGCCAGGCCGAAGACCGAAGAGACGAAGCCGTGACACGCCCGACCTAGGTCGAAAATATGCAAGTAACATCCCTTTTAAGCCGGCATGATCATGAGCACGACGAGTCTTGCGCAAGCTGCGGACACGACCACGAGCACGCGCCTGTGCGTTTGTGGCAGACGCTGCTGGGCGTGGTGTTTGTCGTTAACGGGTTCGTCGTGGACTGGGTGTTCGATCGGGGCCACACCGTCGCGAGCGCGAGCGCCCTCATCGGCGCCGTTATCCTCGGTTATCCGATTGTTTGGACGGCGATCAAGGACCTTCGCACCGGGGTGTTGAGCATCAACGAACTGGTTGCCATCGCGGTGCTGGCGGCGTTCGCGTCGGGTGACTACAAGACCGCTGGGGTGGTGGCATTCTTCATGTTGATGGGGGAAATCATCGAAACCCGCACTGCGGAAGGAGCGCGCGCTTCAATTGAACTTCTCATCAAGCTGACGCCCACAAAAGCCCGCCGCATTACTCCGCAGGGCGAAGACGAAATCGCCGCGAAAGACCTGGTTGTGGGCGATCTTATTCGCATTCGTCCCGGCGACAATGTGGCGGCCGACGGAATGATCGTGAGCGGCCAGGGCTCATTCAATCAGGCCACGATTACCGGCGAGTCTCTCCCCGTCGATAAAAAGCCCGGTGATGAAGTGTTTGCCGGCACTCAAAATTTGACAGGCGTGCTGGAAATCAAGGTCAGCCGGGCGGGTCAGGATACAACGTTGGGTCGTGTGCGTGAACTGATCCTGGCGGCGGAGAAAACCAGGCTGCCTATCATGAAGATCGTGGACCAGTACATGGGATTCTATACTCCCCTGGTGCTGGTCATCGCTGCGCTGGTTTGGGCCTTCACCCGGAGATTGGATAATGTCATCTCCGTCATCATCTTCAGTTGCCCGTGTGCCTTTATCCTTGCTACGCCCACGGCGATGGTTGCCGCGCTTTCCGCCGCGGCGCGCTTGGGTATCCTGATTAAGAACGTGGGCGACATTGAGCTCGCGGCGAAGATCAATGCTTTCATCTTCGACAAGACCGGTACCCTCACGACGGGCGAGCTGGCTGTGAGCCGGCTGGCGCCGCTGGGAGAGACCAGTCCGGCGGAGTTGTTGCAGCTGGCTGCGTCGGCTGAGAAATACAGCAATCACCCGACTGCGAAAGCGCTGGCTTTGCTTGCCGCTGAAGCCGGCGTAGCGCTCATCGAGCCGCAGAATTTTTCCGAAACGGCGGGGCTCGGGGTCAAGGCTCAGGTCAATGGCGGCAGGGTGCTCGTCGGGCGGGTTCAGTGGTTGCGGGATAACGGTCTTAAGGAGGATTTCCTGCAATCCGTTGATCTCAACGAAGCCGAAGGGTGGAGCCTTATTTTTGTCGCTCGCGATGGGCGCTGCGTCGGCTGGGTTGGCCTCGAAGACAAGACTCGCGCGGAAGCGCGCGAGGCGTTGGCCGAGTTGAAAGAGAGCGGTGTGCGGCGCATTGCCATGATCTCCGGCGATCGGCAGGCGGTCGCCGCGCGCGTGGCGCGTGAGATCGGGTGTGAGGAGGCAAGAGGTGAGTGCCTGCCGGAGGATAAGGTCGAGTTCGTGCGTGGCATAAAGGCCAAGGGTTACAAAGTCGCCATTGTCGGAGATGGTGTAAACGATGCCCCGGCGCTGGCCGCGGGCGACATCGGCATCGCGATGGGTGCTGTGGGCAGCGAAATCGCCATCCACAGCGCGACGATCGCGCTGATGAATAACGATCTGAGGCGCCTACCGTTCCTGATCAAGCTTTCACGCAGTACGCGTGCGGTCATCAACCAGAATTTTATGTTCGGAGTGGCTTTTATCGTCGGCGGCATGACTTTGTCGGCGCTTAGTTATGTGCCGCCGGTGATGGCTGCCGCTATGCACACTGCGGGTTCGCTCATCGTGGTATTCAATAGCGCGCGTCTGGTGCGTAAAGGCGAGGAGCTCGAGCATTATCAGTCGGAAATAGTGGTGTCCAAATCAGGACCGCCGGCGGTACCCGCGCCTAAATCCGGGTTGGCCCCGTCAATGGCAGTATGAGCGTTGGCCGGATCTTCGCGTGCGTTTAACGTGAAACCAGGCCGCAATATAACCGAAAGTGACAAACCGATGTCGAATAGTTTACAGCCCGCGCTTCCCGGTTCGACTTCCAACGGTGAAATCGTTGTGTCCGTTCGCGGACTGACGAAGGTGTTCAAGGATTTCTGGGGCCGGCCAAAGGCGCGCGCGGTGGATAATGTCGATTTCGAAGTGCGGCGCGGGGAGGTCTTCGGCCTGCTCGGGCCTAATGGCTCGGGCAAGTCCACTACCGTAAAGCTGATCCTGGGCCTGCTTTATCCGACCAAAGGACACATCGAAGTATTCGCCCACTCACCGCGGCATGTCGCGACCAAGTCGCGCATCGGCTATTTGCCCGAGGAATCCTACCTTTATCGCTATCTTAACTCCCGCGAAACGCTGAATTTCTTTGGCAACCTGTTTCGCCTTTCTAAGGGTGAGCGCGCCACCCGCACGGAACAGCTGCTTGAAATGGTCGGCTTGAGCCAGACTCAAATGCGGGCGGTGGGCGAGTTTTCCAAGGGTATGCAGCGGCGCATCGGGCTGGCTCAGGCCCTGATCAATGACCCGGATTTTGTCGTGCTGGACGAGCCCACTTCGGGCCTGGACCCGATCGGTTGTCGCGAAGTGAAGGATTTGATTCTCGCGCTCGCGCGTCGCGGCAAGACTGTCCTCTTAAGCAGCCATTTGCTCGCGGATGTGGAGGATGTGTGTGATCGCGTGGTGATTTATTACGGCGGCAAAGTTCAGGCCATGGGCGCATTGAAGGATTTGCTCGCGAAGCCGGATAATATCTGCATCACCACGCCGGCCCTGCCGCGCGAAACCATGCAACGCGTTCTGGAAATAATCCGCAAAGACGTGGCGGAGGACAAAGTCAGGATCGATACGCCGAAACAAAATCTCGAGAGCTATTTTCTTGATGTTGTCCGCAACGCCCAGCGCGCCTCCGCCACCACCTCCGGCGCGCTTTCTGGCGCGCGCGTTGCCGCTTACTTGTGCGGCGAAGCCGATGCCGGGTCTGCCGGGGACAAGCTCCTCGAACGCTTGGCCTTGTCGCCAACTGTTGTTCCCGCGCCGACTCCAGCGCTTCGGCCGGGGGAGTCCGTGGACCGGCGGAAACTCGAGGAGCTGGCGAAGCCCGCTGAAATTCGGGTGCCCGTGTCTGCGCCTGACCCCGTGTCCGGGCCGGTCAAACCGCAAGACTTACAGAAGGCTGACGAGAAGCTCGCATCGCTTCTCCGAAAGCCAAAATAGTTCATGCAGCCTTTGTCCGCCATTGTCTGGCTTACCTGGAAAGCCACATTCCGCTTCCGGTTTTTCATCGTTGTCGCCGGGCTTCTGCTGGCAGCGGTGGTTGGGCTGCCGCTGTTGATTAAGGACGACGGGACGGCGCGGGGATTCACCCAGATTCTGCTCGCTTATACACTCACGACGATTACGGCCCTGCTGGGCCTCTCGACACTGTGGCTTGCGTGCGGAACGCTCGCGCGCGATATCGAGGAATGTCAGATGCAGATGGTCACCGTGAAACCGATTGCCCGGTGGCAGATCTGGCTCGGCAAGTGGCTCGGCATTGTGACTCTCAACGCTCTCTTGCTGGCCCTCTCGGGCGCGTGTGTCTATGGCTTGTTGCAATGGCGTGCCACCCGCCTTCCGGTCGACCAGCAGAAAACCTTGCGCAATGAAGTGTTGGTTGCTCGCGGTTCGGCCCGGCCCGGAAATTTTAATCGGGAAATCGAAGCTGAGACGGAACGATTGCTGCTGGAACGTTTGAAAAAGAATCCGGTGGGCAAAGCCGATCTTCAAGAGGTGCGTCGGCAGCTCCATGGACGGGCCAGGGCCGAATATGAAATCGTCCCGCCCGGCACTTACCGCCAATGGGAGATCGAGCTGGGGCTGGCCAAAAATAGTTTGCGCGACGAGCCCCTTTATCTGCGCGTGAAATTCAACGCTGCCGCAAACAGTCCTTCCGGCACCTTTGACGGACGTTGGGCCGCTGGCGTTCCCAGGGTAACGGCGTTCTGGGAGAGCCCGCCCATGAGCCTAGCCCCGGACACCTTTCACGAGTTCGAAATCGGGAGGAATCTCTTCGATGCCAACGGCATGCTGACGGTCTCGTTTGCCAATCTAAATGATACGGCGTTGCGGTTCCCGCTCGAGGACGGGATCGAGGTGTTGTACCGGCAGGGAAGTTTTGCCATGAACTTTCTGCGCGGGTTGGGAATCATTTTCTGCTGGATGGCTCTGCTGGCCGCCATCGGGCTCGCCTCCGCAAGTTTCCTGTCGTTTCCTGTGGCCGCCTTTTTCTCGCTGAGCCTTCTGACGGTGGCCCTTTCTAGTGGCACTCTCGCCAATGCCATTTCCGATAACTCGTTGATGGGTTATAACCCGGAGGGGGCTGTTGCGGGGCGTTCCGCCTTCGATGCGCTGGCTATTCCCGTTTTTCGCGGGCTGCTCGGCATTGTGAATCTCGTGAAACAATTTTCCCCCATCGATTCGCTCAGCACCGGACGTAACATTACCTGGGCGCAACTCGGCCTCGCTTTCGGACAGATTGTCCTTTTGCTTGGCGGGATCTTCGTCCTGATTGGAATCTATGCTTTCAGCCGGCGGGAGCTGGCGACAGCCCAGGGCACCCAATGAGAAATTCGAACGTGCTGACATGAGCAGCAGGCTGAAAAAGGTGATTTTGATCGTGCTCGCGTGCGGACTCCTGTTCGGCGTGGCCCGTGTCCAGTCATCGCTCAATCACGAGCGGGACCAGCTTGGGCTGACACGCGTGCAGCCTTTGGAAAATGCCCCCCCGTTGCTGGCTTTCACCACCGTCGCGTTGGGCGGCTTTCGCGGGCTGATCTCAAATGCGCTTTGGATTCGGGCCAGTGACCTCCAGGACGAAGACAAGTTCTTTGAAATGGCGCAATTAGCCGACTGGATTACAAAGCTCGAGCCTCACTTCGTCCAGGTCTGGCTCGTGCAGGCATGGAACATGGCCTACAACATCTCTGTCAGGTTTAAGGATTTCCCCGACCGCTGGCGCTGGGTGCAGCGCGGCATTGCGTTGCTCCGTGACGATGGCCTCCGGTACAACCCCAACGAACTGCTCATCTATCGCGAACTCGCGTGGTTCTTCCAGCACAAAATAGGACAAAACCTGGATGACGCGAACATGTACTACAAGCAGGCTTGGGCGAACGAAATGAAAACCGTGTTCGGCGGGAAAACCCCCAACCTCGACGAGCTGATCAATCCCCAAACCGATGACGCCAGGGAGCGTGCGCGACTGCTGCGGGAGAAATTCAAAATGGACCCGCGGTTGATGAAGGAGGTGGACCAGCGTTACGGCCCCTTGGAATGGCGCCTGCCCGAGGCGCACGCGATTTATTGGGCAGCCTCAGGCTTGAAATACGCGGAGCAGCATCCCGACAAGGTCAATAAAAACGAGATGATCACCCTGCGACGCGTCATCTATCAGTCGATGCAGATGAGTTTTCAGCGAGGGCGGCTCGTCTCCAATCCGTTCCTCAAGGCGTTCGAGTTCGGTCCCAACCTCGATATTATCCCGAAAGTCAGCGCTGCCTATGAACAGGCGGCTCGGGAAGACCAGAACAATCATGACCATATTCTGGCGGCGCACCGCAATTTTCTGCGCGACGCGGTTTATTTTCTCTATGTGAACAACCGTCTCAGTGACGCCGCCTATTGGTACAAATACCTGGGAACCCAATATCCCGACAAACCGGTCCTGAGCGGTCAGCCGGATTCATTGCCGTCTAAAATTCCCCTCGATCAATACGCTGTGGCCCAGGTGGCGGCGGACGTGGGCGAAACTTCTCACGACCGGGTTGAGTCCGCCGTCGAAGGTTTGCTGGCTAACGCTTACTCGAGTCTTGCCATTGGCGACGAGGACCGTTATGCCGGATTTAAGCTGCTGGTCGGCAAAGTCTGGACGACTTACCAAAGCCAGGTTCCCAAGGCGCGCATCGAAGCGATTGGCTTGAGGCCGCTCGAAGAAATCGACAGGGAAATCCTCAATCGAATACTAGATCCCGTCCAGGGCGCCCCGTTCGAGGTCCGGGCTCGGCTGCGGACCAGCTTGGGCCTGTCCGTCGAACCCTCCGTCGCATCTCCCGCCACAAACGCCCCGCCGGGAAAATAATGAATGCGGCGGCGGTGGCGCTGGGGCGGCAAGGGATATATCTTTATCGGCGCGCGCCGGTTTCACTTTTTGCGCTCGTCCCGCCACACTTCGCCGCGTAATGTCCGGCATGGCCAATACAGTGGGTTCGTTGCGAGCTTGGTATGCTGCGTCCATTACCGAATTCCTCGCGACGAGTGTGGAAGCTGTGCTTGGCCAGCTTACAGCGAACTGCGACTTCACACTGCTTCCAACTCAGCGGGAGGCTTGGCTTGCTGAAATAGAAATCCTTCGCTCGCAACTCAAAGGCGTGAATGGTTGGGTGTTCTTCGAGTTCAATATCCCTCGCATGGGACGGCGCGTTGACGTGGTTCTGCTCATCGGATCGGTCGTGTTCCCATTGGAATTCAAAGTCGGCGAGCAAGCTTTTGACCGCGCTGCAATCGATCAGGTTTGGGACTATGCGCTGGACCTCAAGAATTTCCATGAGGCCAGTCATAGTGTTTCCATCGTCCCCATTCTTGCGGTCACCGAAGCCAAGCATTGTCCAGAGGTTACTCTCCATGCTGACTCGGATGATGTCTATCGCCCCATCCTCATCAAAGCCGCTGGTTTGCGCGGCGCGCTTGATCTTGCATTGCGTGCTGTTTTGGGTTCGACGCTGGATGCGCAGCTGTGGTCTCGCGCCTCTTATCACCCAACGCCAACGATAGTGGAAGCCGCACGTGCGCTGTATGCCCAACATTCTGTCGAAGCCATTGCCCGCTTCGACGCCGGCGCTCAAAACCTGCGCGTCACTTCCCGCCGCATCGAGGGTTTGGTGGATGAGGCTCAGGCCAAAAAGCAAAAATACATCTGCTTCGTGACGGGCGTGCCCGGAGCAGGAAAAACTCTGGTTGGTCTGAATTTGGCGACCCGCCGCCGTGAGACTAAACAGCCAACACATGCGGTCTTTCTCTCGGGCAACGGCCCGCTGGTAGATGTGCTCCGCGAAGCTTTGACGCGCGACGAATTTGAGCGACGAAAGAAACAAGGCGAGAAGATACGGAAAGGCAAGATAGGCGAAAGCGTCAAAGCCTTTATTCAAAACGTTCACCATTTTCGCGATGACGGGTTGGTTGATTCCGGCCCGCCAGTCGAGCATGTCGTGATCTTCGACGAGGCTCAGCGCGCTTGGAACTTGAAGCAGACCGCGAGTTTCATGCTGCGGAAAAAGAAACGCCCCGGCTTCTCTCACTCTGAGCCGGAGTTTCTGATTTCCTATATGGACAGGCATAAGGATTGGGCCGTAATCGTCTGTCTGGTTGGCGGTGGGCAGGAGATTAACACTGGCGAAGCCGGAATTGACGCTTGGCTTAATGCCGTAAATCAGAGCTTCCCGCACTGGCGGATGTTTGTCTCGTCGAAACTCACTGACAGCGAATACGCGGCAGGCAAAGCCTTGGAGCTTGTCCGCGAACGGGCGCGAACAGACTTCGATGACTGTCTGCATCTCGCCGTCTCAATGAGATCGTTCCGAGCTGAGAACGTCTCAGCGTTCGTCAAAGCCTTGCTCGACTGCGAAAAGGAGCAAGCGCGAGAAACGTTCAAACAACTGGCCAGCCGCTATCCAATCGCTCTCACGCGCGATTTGAGTGCCGCCAAGCAGTGGATTCGCTCGCATGCAAGAGGAACCGAGCGCTACGGTATGGTTGCTTCATCAAAGGCGATGCGGCTGAAGCCGCACGCCATTGACATCCGCGTGTTCGTTGATCCAGTGCACTACTTTTTGAGTGAGCGCGATGATACGCGATCGAGCTACTACCTCGAAGACGCCGCTGACGTGACTTCGCTTTTTCGGGCCACTTGCAGTGTTAGTCTGGGCCGGACGAAAGGACCAGACGATGAAAGGCAAACGATATACGACGGAAGACAAGATCCGGGTACT
>CAIQQM010000271.1 GCA_903873945.1 uncultured Verrucomicrobiota bacterium | reverse complement strand
GGTACGGCGCGCAAAATGCCCACTCTTCCTCGCTGACATCACTGGGATAACTCTTTCGTGCTTTCGTCATCCCCAGTGTAATGTACGAAAGTGCTTGCCTTGTACAGCCTTATCTCAATCAAAGTGCATGACAGGCTCTAATGGCGGCAACTTTGGCCCGCGAGAGCCCTGCGGCACGCAAGTGTTTATCGGAGGTCGCCAGAATGTCCGCGGGGTTGGGGAACCGTTTGCCGGTGTAAAGCGCTTTGACCCGGCGGAGAATGGCAGCGGCCGCGTTGCCATGGAGTTGCTGGTGCGCGACCGAGTGGACCAATGCTTCAAATGGATTACGACGATTTGCGGGCTTCAGAGTGCAGGGTCCGACGCGTTCGATTAGGCGGCCCATGACCTTATCCTTGCGGGCGAGGTGTTGCAGAGCTTGTAGGGGCATGCCTGGTGATGAGGTGGGAACTGTATCTGGCCGTGATTCAGCGCAGGGTTTTGACCGTCTCCACCCGGTTGATGAGCCACATCCCCTTGACCTTCTTCAACGAGAATCGCAGTTCCTCCACGAGGAGGTCTTTTTCGCCTGCCATTTTGCCCTTGGCAGTGAGATCGGTGATCGCGGATTGCCGTTCGGGCCCGAGAGTAATGTCAATATCGATAAAATCGACGCTGAAACCGCCGAACCTCTGTCGCACCACCATGGCCGCTTGGAACAGTTGGTCATGGCCACTCAAGGTTTGTTGCCAACCGGTGGCATCCAACTCGATTTTCACGTCGGAGGTGAAGAGAGTGGTGAGCTTTTCACAGTTGAACAGCCTTGCCACGGGCGCTTCATTTGAGGCGAAAGATGCAAGCTGAGCGAGTTCCTTGAGCCGTTTACGAATGGCCTTTTCCGGACTGGGAAACCAGGTGTGCCAGCACCAAATTCCTAAGGCTGCGAGGACGCCCGCAAGAACGGCCCGGGAAAACCAGCGCATCATAATAAGATTTTGCCGAGGATCTGGTCGCGCGACGCTCGGCCCTGTTTATGATCCGCCCATGCCATGGAGCGATTATCGCCTACGACGTAGTATTCGTCAGCCGCGATTTTCAGGGCGTCCATCTCCCAGTCGCAGGGCAATTTTACATAAGGCTCCGGCATGACGCGGCCGTTGATGAGTAATTGGCCAGCGTGGAAACCGATGGTTTCTCCGGGCAAACCTACGATGCGCTTCAGGAGCATGGCATGAGGACCGGAAAAACGGATCGCCACGACATCCCCCCGCCGGGGTTCGTGAAAAAGGTAGGCCAGGCGATTAACGAAATTGATGCCGCGATCTTTATAATTCGGTTCCATGCTCACGCGCTGGATACGGATCGGCAACAACACGAAGTTGAAGATGATGAGGGAAAAGATTGTCAGGATGAGAATCCGGAGCAGCGTGAAATCAGGCCTGCGTCCAATGAGCACGATGCGCCACCAGGATGATGGCTTAAGCTGTTCCCGAGACGTGCCCATAAAAACGATACTTGCTCCAAACTTGTGAGCGGGGAATAGTCTCCCGATTGTTGCGGTGCCCGACAAGCAAAGAATGACTTGTTCCGCGAGCGGACTACGGGGTCTGTCGAGCGAAGGTGGCTCCAGAAACAGTCCTGCACACAGCCTACTAGCCTACTGCTATTGCGCGGCAACTTACTTTCCAACGTCCCGTTGCGGTGGCGAGAAGCGCCCTCCCGAGGGTTTTGCGCTTGCCCGCAAACGGAGGTTGGCGTAGGAGAACTCTGTGCCAATTTATCTTCCGCCCCTTTCGCGACGACGGTTCCTGACCCGCTCCGTGGCAGCCGGAACTGGCGCCATGCTAGGGTACAATCTACTAGGCGATGGCAAGCGCCCCGACTCGGATTCATGGGCGCTGCTTTCTGACACTCACCTGGCGGCTAACCGTACGCTAGTGGTGCACGGTGTCAACATGACGGACTATTTCATGAGCGTAGCTCGCGAGTTAGAGGCGATGGCTCCGAAATGCGCCGGGGTGTTTGTGAACGGCGACTGCGCTTATAACACCGGGGAGAAGAGCGATTACGCGCTGATGGCGGCATTGCTGGAACCAATTCGCCAAGCGGGAATGCCGGTTCATATTGCTCTGGGAAATCATGACAACCGGCAGCGTTTTTGGGAGGCCCTGCAGGAAGAAAAGGCGGCAAGACGTCCGCTTAAAGACCGGCAGGTTGCACTTGTCGGCACATCCCGCGCCAACTGGTTCGTGCTCGATTCCCTCGAACAAACGGCCGCGGCACCGGGCATGTTGGGAGGCGAGCAATTGGATTGGCTGGCCCGTTCGTTAGACGACAATCGGGAGTGCCCGGCGCTTATTTTGATTCATCACAATCCCGGTAAAGGTGAAAAGAACCACGGCTTGAAGGATACGGAAGCGCTGTTCGAAGTCATTCGGCCGCGGAAACAGGTTAAGGCGTACATTTTCGGCCATACCCATGTGTGGAAGGTCGAGCGGGATCCCAGCGGCATTCACCTGATTAATCTTCCTCCAGTTGGGTTTGTTTTTCGCGATGGCGAGCCGTCGGGCTGGGTCCACGCCGCACTCAATCCCAAAGGCATGCGAATCGAACTGCGCTGTGTAGACCAGGCCCACAAGGCTCACGGCCAGGTTGTCGAGCTGGATTGGCGCGCGAGTTAACGCCGTGTTGGAGAAAGTCAGAAGCAGACGCTTAAGGCGGAGAGTGGGAGCACTAAACCCGGGAGACCAGCGGCTCGGCCCGATTTGATGTTTACGGCTTGGATTTTGCCGTTAGCTTAATCACATATGCGACTGATTGGGCACCTGGCAAGCGAAGCGCCTGCGCGCGTGTTTGCGGATTTTCTTTATGTGCAGGGGATCGAGAATCAGCTTGAGATGCAGGACGGCGATGGGTGGGGGATTTGGATCAACGACGAGGACAAAATCGAAAGCGCGGCAGAAATGCTGAAGGCTTTCCAGGAGAATTCGACAGATCCAAAATACCGGACGAAGGCTAAGACAGCGGGAGCATTACGGGCGGAAAAGGATAAAAGTGAAGCTGAATATCGCAAAAAATTACTCGATCGACGGCACCTCTTTAGACCTTTGGCCGCATACGGTTTTGGTCCGCTAACGTTCGTGCTCATTGTGATCTGTGTTGGAGTCTTTATCCTTTCCCGGTTCAGCCCCGATGCCAACCTGTGGATGAATTTGTTCATCACAGACCCTACTGGGGGCGGCAGTTATGCGAGAGGCTCGATGTTGGAGGAAATCCGGCACGGCCAGGTGTGGCGGCTAGTCACACCTATATTCATCCATTTTTCCGTGCTCCATATTCTTTTCAACATGCTTTGGTTGCGGGACCTCGGCAGCATGATCGAAGGCCGCCAAAGCTCTCGGCATCTGGCCATCCTGGTGCTGGGCGTTGCAGTAGTCTCGAATCTTGCCCAATTTTATTTCAGCGGTCCGAATTTTGGCGGCATGTCCGGGGTAGTTTATGGTTTGCTGGGCTACATTTGGATGCGTGGCAAGTATGATCCCGGCTCGGGCTTGTTTCTGCATCCCACGACAGTAACCATGATGCTCATTTGGTTAGTCGCCTGCTATACCGGTCTGCTTGGGCAGGTGGCCAACACTGCCCACGCCGCTGGGTTGGTGATGGGAGTGGTTTGGGGTTATTTGTCGAGTCGGAGATACCGGTGAGTTGTGGGGGAAGACAACCACGATTACGAATCCGAGCTGTCTGAGGAGTTGAACAGGGTGGATGCACCCTCAGGGAGCATTTGGGGACGAGGTTGCTGCTGGGGGAATGACGAGTGCATCCCCCGGTTTTAGCTTGCTAAGGTCGACGTTCGGATTGGCTTGCTGGATGGCGCCGATGGGCATTCCATAAATCATCGAAACCACGGCTACCGAGTCACCTTGGCGAAGCACATAAGTTCTTTTCGGCATGGGTGGGGATGGTGGTGACGGCTCAGGCGGCAACTCCTGGCCTGTGGCCACAGCATTGGCCCTTAGTTGATCCAGTTCGAGCCGCTTGAGCTCAATGTTTTTCTGGCTTGAGGTCAGGTTGGGATCGATACGGATACTTGTTTGCTGGGCGGCGGCAGCTTGGTTAATTGCATAGATGGTTTGGACGGCTTCGGGTGTCCCGGCTGCCGTGGCGATAGCCACCGCTTTGCGATAGAGTGGATCCTGAAGCAAGAGATACTCCTGATACCGCTCGGGTCCCAGAGCGGTTCTTATTGCGTTCTCGCGCTGGTCTTCCAACGCTCTTCGCTGCTGGTCGACGGCGGGATCATTGCCGGTGAGTGACTGGATTTGCTGATCGAGAGCGTCTGTGGCACGGAACACCGCGCGGAATTCAGGGGACGTGGGATCGAAAAATTGGAGCTGACCGAACGTAGTGCGCAAATCATTGGCCTCTTGCGAATATCGCAGGAGAAACTCTTCGAACTGGGCTGGGGACAACACACGGGCCAGCTCGTTACGTGTTTGCTGGCGCAGCTTGGCCAATTCGACCGGATCGGGGTTCTTGCCGTCCCGCTTTTGAGCCTCCACATATGCCTGCATGCGCGCCTGTGAACTAGTGTTAATATCCTGGATAGCCTGTTTGATGTCGGGCGCGAGGTTGCCCAGCAGGGGACCGTCAAGCATGACACCGGGGCGGGATGGGCGTGGAAGGCTTACCATGTCACCGGACTCCCAATTAGGGCCTAGGAGCCGGGTCAATAAAGCCCGCCGTTCCTCGTCCAACTCGCGCGCCTTTTCAGCGGCCGCTTGCACAACATTTGTGTCCGGCACGCTCCGCCACCATTGTTGCCCCGGAGTGACTAGTTCGATGGCGCGCTTGCGGGCAAAGAGAGTGTTCACCTCCGCAATGATGATATCGCGAACGGTGGATTCCGGGCATCCGATCTGCCGTAAATTGGCGATATAGGTGGGATAATCGGTAGACTCCACCTCACGCCAGGAGAACAATTGCCGGCGGAGAACGAGGTTGGTTTTGATTTGGCTCGCGGAGGCCATGGCCGGCCCGGCGGAAGCTCCTATTGGATGCACCCGTACGAAGCGTGCGGATAGAAGCCACGCGGCAGCCAATACCATGTTAACGCCGAGTGAGACCCAAGCCAAAACGCGCCATCGCATACATCCATTTATCCGCAAACCGCTCCCACAGCAAATTCAAAAGCACAACCGGTGAAAAGTTCTGCTCAGGACATGAAATAAAGGTTGACCTCCATGTGCCAAAGCCAGTCTTGTTATGCATTCGCGGCTGAATAGGAGTTTAGATTCCGGGTTCGCCAGCAGAAATTTTTAAACGCATGAAACGAACAGCTTACGCGCGCGCGGGTGTTGACATCTGTCTCGGCCGCAAGCTCAAATCGACATTGCCGCGCCTCCTCGTAGCGGCGCAGAGGCCGGAAGTGCTCGCTGGTGTCGGCGGTTTCGCCGGCCTTTTCGACCTTGACGCAAAGAGTTACCGCGAGCCTGTGTTAGTTGCGAGCGTCGATGGCGTGGGAACAAAACTGAGGCTGGCCATTGCCATGAACCGACATGACACAATTGGCCAGGACCTCGTCAATCATTGTGTCAACGATATTGCGGTGCTAGGCGCCGAGCCGCTCTTCTTTCTTGATCATATCAGCGTTGGAAAATTGAACGCCTGCGTTTTTGCGCAATTGATCAAAGGCTTTGCCAAAGCGTGCGCGGATAATCAGTGCGCGTTGCTTGGCGGCGAAACAGCGGAGCTGCCTGAATTTTATAAACCTGGCGAATACGACCTCAGCGGGACCATTGTGGGCGTGGCGGAGAAGTCGAAGCTTGTGGACGGAAGTCGGATTCGGCCAGGAGATGCCGTGCTTGGCCTCGCTGCGAGCGGTCTGCATACCAACGGTTATTCCCTTGCGCGAAAGATATTCTTTCAACAGATGAAGCTTAAGCCGTCCACGCGAGTCGCTGAACTAGGCGATACTATTGGAAATGAGTTGCTGAAGGTGCATGTTAGCTACGGTCCCCTAATCCGGAAACTGCTGAGAGAATTTGATCCTAGGGGTGACACAGCGCCTTTTAGCCGCTCTGCCCGAAGGCAAGGGTCAAGGCCCCGGGTCATTAAAGGTCTGGCTCACATTACTGGCGGCGGCATGCTGGACAATATTCCCCGCACGTTGCCCCCCGATTGCGACGTCGTTATCTGCAAGGGTTCATGGGACATGTTACCTGTTTTTCAGTTGCTTCTGGCTAGGAGCGGCGTAGCGGAGCAGGAACTGTATCAGGTCTTCAATATGGGTATCGGCATGGTCGTCATCGTTCCAGCGGGCAGCGCGATAAGAGTTTTGGAGTTCATCGGCGCACAGAAGCAAAAGGCGTGGGTAATTGGCGAAGTGGTCAAAGGCAACCGCCAAGTAAGAGTGTAGTAATCACTATCAACAGTACCCCGACGGTTCCTTGGAGTTGTCAGGGTTATGACAGATCGGGCCATCCCATTGATCTGAACGTTAAGCGCGCTTACCTGGGCTCCATCGCCCAAGGGTTTTGCACCGGACTGGCAAAGGGAACATTTCCGAGCTATGACCTAGACACGCAGTGCGTGCCGGGCTGAAGAAACTCTACGGCTTCTTCTCGGTTTTCTGCGTCGCGTTATTCGTCAGCTTTGCCAGGTCCTCAGCCTTGATGACTTCGACCTTGGCGCCTTTTTTGAGTTCTTCGGCCGAGGGCACCTTGATAATATCGCTGGTCAAAGGCTGTGATACGGTCGGTGGCTGAGGGTTGTCGATTCCGACTAATTCCACCTCGAAGATGAGCGTGGAACCTGGCTCGATGTTGGGGCCGGAACCATTATCGCCATAAGCGAGGGCCGAAGGCAGGTAGATGTCCCATTTAGAACCAACCTTCATCAATTGCAAGGCTTCCGTCCAACCCCGGACTACGCGGTTGACCGGGAATTTGGCCGGTTGGCCACGCCGGGCAGAACTGTCGAATTCTTTGCCATTGATGAGCGTTCCTCGGTAGTTGACGGCAACGACATCATTGCTCTTCGGGACTTCCCCAGTGCCTTGAGTGATAATTTTATACTGCAACTCGGCTGTCTTGCCATCAGCAAGGGCAACGACGTGGGTTTTGACGTCTGCCTTCTTCTTGTTTTCGGCCAGGAAAGCTTCCCCTTCCTTGCGGTTTTTCTCCACCCTTTGGGCTTGCAGATCGTGCTGATAAGCGACGATGGTTTCCCGTGCTTGCTGCTCGGTCATTTTCAGCGGCTTATCGGCCAACACATCTCTGATCGCAGATGCGAGGGTGTCCACATTGACTTCAAATCCGCTGCGCTTGAGCTGAGTGCCCCACCCCATACCAATGCCGTAACTGACTTTCTCAGTTTGATTCGTCAGTCCAACATTGCTTGCTCCCGCTGGTGTTGGCTTGTCTTCCGCTTGTATGGTCACGCAGAGCAGTCCGATACCCAACGAGGCAACTAAAATCAATTTGTGTCCAGTCTTCATAGTTTTGAAATAATAACACTTGTTAACGCGCGATTCCGTTTACACGAATGGCGGCAAAAGTCCAGCAGGAAGAATGCAAATTCATTTTGCGCTATCCCAGGTTCCTGATTGAATCGGAGCAATGAAGATTATGGTCGTCGGCTCGGGTGGACGTGAGCATGCGCTAGTCTGGAAACTGGCGCAATCGCCACATGTCGTCCGGATGTGGTGTGCGCCTGGAAATGCCGGGATTACGCAAGAGCGGCTGGTCAAGAATCGGGCGCTCGTTGAGCCAGTTGCTATCACGTCCGGCGATTTGCCTGAATTGCTCACGTTCGCCCGCGAGAACAAAGTGGATCTTACGGTGGTCGGGCCTGACAACCCGCTCGGGCTTGGCATCGTTGACTTGTTCCAGAAGAACAACTTGCGCATTTGGGGCCCGAACCAGAAGGCGGCGCAATTTGAAACTTCCAAGGCATTTGCTCGGGAATTTATGGAGAAGTATGGGATTCCAACGCCGCGTTCGGCGACGTTCGAGTTGGCAGAGCAAGCACAGGATTTTGCAGCTTCCCTGGGCGGGCGTTGCGCGGTGAAGGCTGATGGGCTTGCGCTCGGCAAAGGGGTAGTCTTGTGCCGTGGTGTTGCGGACGCCGACCGGGCAATTGAAGACATTCTGGTGCGCAGGAGGTTTGGCGCTGCCGGCGGGAAAATCGTGATTCAGGAGCTTTTGGAGGGAATAGAAATTTCGCTGCACGCCCTTTGTGACGGAAAGACTGCGAAACTGTTTCCCGCTTCGCAGGACCACAAACAAGCCCTAGACGGTGATCGCGGGCTGAATACGGGTGGAATGGGAGCGTATTCTCCAGTTCCATTCTTAAGAGAGTCGCAGGCTGACGAGATTGGCAAAAAGATTCTCGGCCCATGGTTGCTTGGCTGCGCATCGGAGGGGGTGGATTTCCGTGGAATTCTCTATCCGGGCGTGATGCTCACAAAAGACGGACCAAAGGTGTTGGAGCTTAATGCGCGGTTTGGCGACCCGGAGACCCAAGTCTATTTGACTCAGTTGGAGAGCGATTTGGTCGAAGTGTTGGAAGCGAGTCTTGACGGAACGCTGGGGGAGGGAACGCTGACGTGGAGCCCGATGGTTTCGATATGCGTGGTGATGGCATCGGGTGGTTATCCCGACCTCTATGCCAAAGGGAAAACGATTACAGGGCTGGAGGAAGCCGCACAAATGCCGAACACAAAAATTTTCCATGCTGGAACAGTTAATGCCGGGGAGCGAGTTCTTACCGACGGAGGTCGGGTGCTGGGTGTCACCGCGTGGGGAGAGGACTTGAAGAAGGCGCGCGATGCCGCTTACAGGGCAGTCCATAAAATCCATTTTGATGGCGCGGAGTTCAGACACGACATCGCAGCAAAAGGGCTTTGACAACCGGCCATTTGCGTCACCCCGTCAGAAACTCCAGGCTGGGCGCAACTTGACACCACCACCATAATTGAAGCGTAAGCGGTTCCTCACCGAGTCACGGAAGCCAAAACAACGAAAGGAACTCAATGAGCTCGGAAGCAGAAGCCCCCCGCTCGCTGCGGGATATGGAACTGGAAGT
>CAIQQM010000270.1 GCA_903873945.1 uncultured Verrucomicrobiota bacterium | reverse complement strand
GGCGATTGAACCGGTGAAGGTGAAACCGGCAGCGGTTGAGTCATGCCCGGACGGAAGCTGTAGAAGATCAAACTCACGGCCCGGCCTGCGGCACGCTAGAGCGGTTTAGGTTGATTCGTGGCCTTTCAAAACGTTGTTTTTGGCATAATTGCTAACGAATCGTCATTTATTGCGGCTACAGTATTTTTGAAACCGCTCTAGCAGCCTGTCGGACTTAGCGAATTCATTTTAATGAGGTTTGAACAGGTGGAGGGCGGGCGCGTCTGAAAAGCATGGCCACTCGTTTCGTTCCCATCGACCGCGACACGCCGCTGTTGTTGCCGCCCAATTTGCGCGACTGGGTGCCAGCGGATCATCTGGTTCACTTCGTTCTGGATGCGGTGGCCGCCCTGGACCTGCGGCAGGTCAAGGTCAACGAGCGCGGCACCGGTTCCGAACAATACCCGCCCGCGATGATGCTGGCTCTGCTCATTTACAGTTACGCCACCGGCACGTTTGGTTCGCGGCGCATCGAGCAAAGCACCCATGACAGCGTGCCCGTGCGGTTGTTGACTGCCGACACGCACCCAGACCACGACACGATTTGCAGCTTCCGCCGTGAAAACAAAGCGCTCTTGACCGAGAGCTTCGTGAAGGTGCTGCAACTGGCCCAACAACTCCAAGTGCTGCAGTTTGGGCAAATCACCGTGGCGGTGGACGGCACCAAAGCGCTAGCCAATGCCAGCAAACATTCGGCAGTGAGCTACGAGCGGGCCGGGCAAATGATCCGGCAACTGGAACTGGAAGTGGCCCAACTCATCGCCAAAGCCGAGCAAGCCGACAGCCCGCCGCTGCAGGACGGCCTGAGCATCCCCGAAGAAATCACCCGCCGCCAGGAGCGCAAAGCGGCACTGGAAAAAGCGCGGGCCGAAATAGAAGCCCGGGCGCAGGCGCGCTATGCTGCGGAGTTGGCCGAGCACGAAAAGAAACTGGCTGGGCGGGTGGCTAGGAAAGAACGCGGGCAAAGAGTTGGCGGCAAGCCTCCCCAAGCACCGACGCCCGAACCCGGGCCAGGCGACCAATACAACTTCACGGATCCCGAGAGCCGGATCATGAAGGCGGGCAACGGAAATCATTTTGAACAGAGCTACAACGCGCAAGCGGCGGTGGAAGTGCAAAGCCGGTTGATCGTGGCCCCACGGGTGAGCGACGCGCCCAATGACAAGGAACAATTAGCGCCGGACGTGCGAGCCATCCCGGCGCAGGCTGGTAGCGTGAGCGCGGTGTTGGTGGACAGCGGATTTTACAGCGAGAAAGCGGTGGTCCAGATCGAGCAGCCCGGCAGCGCGGAACCTAGCGGGACGGTGGTGTATGCGGCGATGGAAAAGACCGGCCATCATCGGAGCGTGAGTGATTTGGAAAAGCAACCCGAGCCGGAGCCTGCGGCGGCGGGCGCGAGTCTGAGCGAGGTGATGCGCCATCGGTTGCAGACCACTGCGGGCAAAGCGATTTACAAATTGAGACAGCAGACGGTTGAGCCGGTGTTTGGGATCATCAAGTCGGCGATGGGTTTTCGGCAGTTCTTATTGCGCGGGTTGGAGAAAGTGAGCTTGGAGTGGCAGTGGGTATGCCTGGCTTACAACTTCCGACGGTTGCACCGGATGGGAGCCGGAATCAAGCTGGCGGCCCGGAATTGAAAGCGGGAGCCAGAACAGACTTTTTCAGACCACGCTCCGTGACTTGTCCGGTCCAATGCCTTTGGAATACCGGTGCTCCAGTTGGCTGCTGGAATTCTTACCTGCGCCAGTTGAGCCAAGTCCGACAGGCTCCTAGGGAATTGGCTGTCCTGCTTTCCAGTCAGCCTCTTCCACTAACAGCTTGTCCTTTTTACCAACAGCGGCGGGGTTTTGAACGAGTCGAGCGGTTGGCAAATTGGGAATCATAGAGACAACGCAAAGGTAGAATTTGTCGCGGTATCTGTCCGCTGCGTCAGCCTCATTGCCTGTCAATTCGACATCACCGTCCGAAGACAGACCTTTCACTTCAATGTGCACCTTCTCGCCAATTCGATCTTGAG
>CAIQQM010000269.1 GCA_903873945.1 uncultured Verrucomicrobiota bacterium | reverse complement strand
GCATGGAAAACGGAAATCACCCTGGAGGCGGACCTGAACAAACCGCCCCGGCCGCCCTACCGACTGCATTACGACGACAGCCTGGGTTACTATACTTACCGGCCCAAACATTGGAGCGAACTCAACGACTACGAACAGTTCGCGCTGAGGAACGACCCCCGCCTGTCCGATTTCATACGGCAAAACGCTGATTCCCTCCGCAACGGGCAATTTGGTGTCTTTGCCGGCTCCACCAACGCAACGCGAGCCGCTCTGAAGCCAGGAGCCGGCGCAAGTGCCCAGAACAACAATGCGCGCACGGGGCCCCTCGAACACGCCCCGGCCGCAGAGGCAACCTCTGCCGATTCGCAGAACGCCGGCGTGCTCACCCAGGAGGGCGAGAACCGGTGGGGCTACCGCTTTGAGCCGGGGGATCTCCTCAATTCAAAGCCTTTGAGGTTGGTCGAGGTCGCCCCATGACGGTCGGCAGAACCCAAGCAGACTTCAAAATATGCCAGATTATTTCACCGACATAACGGCCCAAGAAGCGCTCCAATGCACTCCCGCAGAGGCCGACGGCTTGATTAAGGCGCTGATTGGCGACCAAAAACCCGAAGAGATCGGCGGCGACCACGGACTGCGCGCCATGCACCCGGATTCGCTCCTCTCCATCGAATACGACCGCACAGGGGCGGAGCTTTACATTTTCGGCGAGGATCACGCGGACCTGGACCAGATTCCGGAGGCGTTTCTAAAGGCTCTGGGAGCGCTGCTTCACAAGCGGGGCAAGAATTACCTGGAATTTGGCTATGCCAATACGTGCAGCAAACATTGCCCGGACAGCCATGGCGGTGGCAGCTTTCGGATCGACACCTGCGGACGCATCATCGAGCCAAAGCTCGTCTGGCCCAGACCGAGAAAACCTCGCAGGAAGCCGTGACTGCGGACCAGCCGACCATCGGCTCTCGCGAACTCAACCATGGCCGAGTTTACCCAACAGCAGAAGACAATTCTGGCCAGCACGACGCGGAGCAACCTGATCAATGCCATCGCCAAGACCGGCAAAACAACCCTTCTGGCCCGGAAATACCTCAATCAGCAGGAGCACCCGGGGTCCAACAAAGCAATCTTCATCACCGCCAACGCCCTGGCTACGCAGCGGGTCCTCGAACATCTCCAAAGAATCACGGCTTTAAGTTGGGAAGAGGACTGGATAGGGACTTTTGCTGAAATCGGCGGCAAGCTGCTAAAGCGCTACCACCGGGAACTCTCTTATACCAAACCGCCGCAGGCCGTCTCCGATCACGCGGCCTCCGCTGACCGCGAAGCCGCGCGCAAAACCGCCGTCCAGCTCCACCCCGACACTGCCAGCGCCGCTTTCCACGAGCAGTGGAACCAGGCATTTGTCCAGCTCCTGCGCCGGAAAAACATCGCGACACCGCGCAGTCTCACCATCGAGACGGCCAACCTGTTTGCCAAGGTGGTGCAACCCGAGTTGGCCGGCATCCGCCTGCTCCTGGCCGACAACGTCCACGATTTCGGTTGGGAGGAGCTGCTGGCCCTCTCGGCGTTGCAGGAGCGAATGGCGCAAAGCTTCTTCGCTGGCAACAGCAACCTGGCCATTTACGAAAGGCAGCAGGATCTTGACCCGGAGCACTGGCTGACTTTGGTCAACCAGGACGGAATCAAGACCCACTCGCTCACGCAATTGTTCGGCGTGGGCAACGACCAAGGGTTGTTCCTG
>CAIQQM010000268.1 GCA_903873945.1 uncultured Verrucomicrobiota bacterium | reverse complement strand
TGCTTTTCTCGCCACGGTCCGCCTCTCGCAGTACCCGGATCTTGTCTTCCGTCGTATATCGTTTGCCTTTCATTGTCTGGTCCTTTCGTCCGGCCCAGACTAACACTGCAAGTGGCCCGAAAAAGCGAAGTCACGTCAGTGGCTTGGAAATTGAGCGCGGAGAGAGCGAGACGACAGGTTTTTCATTTTCATGCTGTCAGCTGGCAGGGCCGGCGAAGCAAACGCTGTCCAAGCGAAAAATATTAAAGCTCGGATATATGGGGCTTTCCCTTCATTTTTCCCTTGAAATTCACGCTCAAAAGAGCAATAATATTATTTAGGTAATTCACATAATCTATTAACGAAGATAGACTTCATAACGCCCCGGAGGTGCCGCGATACATCCGAGGCTCCCGAAAGGGTTGGTTGTCTTGCGATGGTTGTGGAACAACCGCCCTTCTTATTTTCTGAGAAGAAAAATAACGATGACCTACAAATAAGCTACCGAGGCGCGACGGCTCATTGCGCCTTTGCGACTGGTTCATGATAGGGCTGGCGGGCCTTATAAAGCTGCAGTAGCTCCTCGTTCTTATCCGCCACTTCCTTTTTGCCAAGAGCCAGCGCCATGTCATGCGCTCTTTCCGCCATCGCCACAGCTTCGTCAAACCGGCCCGCTTCGGCGTAAGCCGCAGCCAAGGTCCCCATAATCATCGGCTGCTTGTATTCCGTCACCTGGCAAGCCCACTCCGCCAACCGCACCGCCTCCGGACCGTCGCGAAACCGCGCCTCCGCATTCGCCGCCCGAATCCAGGCCAGGTTGTTCAGCAAACCCGCATCGCCGGGACAAATTTCCAACGCCCGCCGGTAATGCAAAATCGCCTCATCCAACCGCCCCATTCGTGACAGGAGGTTAGCCAGATTGATTTGGGCCGGGGCATTGTTTGGCTGAAATTCAAGGACCTTCTGAAATTGAGCGATTGCCTCATCGGTTTGGTCTTTCTTGACGAGGGCGTTTTGAAGGTTGTAGTGAGCATCGGCATAATCCGGCTTCAGGCGGATGGCTTCCTGGTATTGGCTGATGGCTTCGTCGATTTGGCCTTTCTTGCCAAGGGCGACACCGAGGTTGTTGTGAGCCTCGGCGTAATCTGGTTTCAGGTGGACAGCTTCCTGGAGTTGACTGATGGCTTCGTCGATTTGGCCTTTCTTGCCAAGGACGGTGCCGAGGTTGTAGTGGGCGTCGGCGTAATCCGGTCTAAGACGGATGGCTTTCTGGTATTGGATGATAGCTTCGTCGACTCGGCCTTTCTTGACGAGGTCGCCACCGAGATTGTAGTGAGCGTCGGCGTAATCCGGTCTAAGACGGATGGCTTCTTGAAATTGGATGATGGCTTCGTTAATTTGGCTTTTTTTGCCGAGAGCGACACCGAAGCAGTTGCGCGAGAGCGAATTATTCTCCGTGACTTCAAGTGCATGTTGAAAAAGGGTTTCACCGTCCTTCCAATAACCAATCTGCTGGCGTGTCAACCCGATGCAGAGAACAAGCGCGGCTGAACCTGCCACCGACAACACAATCACGTGATACCGCCAGCGCTTGACCAGTTCGTAAGCGCCCCAGATTGTCAGGATCAGCACCCCAAGCGATGGAAGGTACGTATACCGATCCGCCATCGCGTGAGCCCCCACTTGCACCAACCCGATCACGGGCAACAGCGTCCCGCAATACCACAGCCAGCCCATCAGCAAAAACGGATACCGCCGCCCCTTCAGAATAAAAAACACCGATATGCCTAGAAGCAACCCGCCCGCCAGCAGAACCTTCGCTATCGGCCAATGCCCAGGGTGCGGATAGAAAACGGCCAGATCCGTAGGCCAGAACAGCTTCCCCAGATAGCGGCAGTACGAAATCAGGGCGTTTCCGCCACGCGCGCCGAGAGGCAGGTTTTCACCCTCCGTCACAGCGCCTCCATGCTTCTGCACGACGAAGGTCACGACGCTCATCACCGCTGCGAGGGCGAAAAAGGGAATTTTCTCAAACACCAGGCGCCACAAACCCGGATTTTTAGCCACGGATTGCACAGATGAGGCGGAGATCGAGAGTTGGAAGCGGCGAAGAGGCCAGTCATCGAGCAGCAACATGACGAACGGCCATGTCACCAACATCGGCTTGCTCATCAGGCCGCAGGCGAAGAAAAAGAGTGCGAGGCAATAACTGAGGGCTGAGGATGGCCGAACACCCAACTTCCAACTTCCACTATCCAACGTCGAACCGAGAGCTGGCGACCCGCGATCCGCGCACGGCGGTCTCCCCCGGGCGTAACGGATGTAAAACAGCAGCGCGAGTAACCCGAAGCACGTGCTCAACACGTCCTTCCGCTCCGCCACCCACGCCACCGATTCCACATGCAACGGGTGCAGCCCGAACAGGGCGGCCACCAACACGCTCCGCCAGAGCGCACCCGTCAGGGTGCGTAACAAGAAAAAGACCAGAAGGGTGTTGACGGCATGCAGCAACAGGC
This sequence comes from uncultured Verrucomicrobiota bacterium, assembly GCA_903873945.1. Classification (GTDB taxonomy): domain Bacteria; phylum Verrucomicrobiota; class Verrucomicrobiia; order Limisphaerales; family UBA8199; genus CAIQQM01. Next base: position 43,827 of record CAIQQM010000268.1, on the reverse strand, counting down.
TGGTCAGGTGATGGCCCCAGGGGTTCAGTCCGAAGAGCTGGCAATCCACCATGTGAGATAACACCGTTAAGGGGTGCCAATTGGCGACCACAGGGTTCAAAAAAGCCCATTTCACCCCCTCCCAGTTCAAATCGCCCTGAACATGCGGATTCTCAGTGACATATCCCTGATCGTCATAGTTGACAAAGTCACATCGCGTCACCGGCCAGTAAAGGAAAACCGTCACGAGCAACAGCAATACTGCAACCAGCCACGCTGAAAAACGTGACCGAGCCATAACAGGGGTAGATGCCATCGTCAGTACAGGGTCGGATTTCGGCACGGGCCCGTCCAATAATGAACTTCCCAAAATCATTTCAGCTACACGTCTAACCCGTCAAGACCCACCGGGAAAGAGAGATTTTTTTACAGCTGCTCTGGCTGGGCCAGCAACTGAGCCACTCGCGCTATCAAACGACCGGCTGCACCTCCATCGAGGACGCGATGGTCGAAGCTCAAAGTGACATTTGCTTCCATAACCGGCACAAACCGGCCTTGGGCTTCGTCCCAAAAAGGCTCACGCCGGGCGGCACCCATTCCGAGCACGAGGGTTTGCTCCGGAAGGGGGATTGGAGTGGCCCAAGTGAGGCCGAAGGTGCCGAAATTGGTAACGGTGGCAATAGAACCGCCAGTGGCATCCGGCGGCAACTTCCGCTGATGCGCCAACTTAATCAGCTCATCGTAGTGCGGGACAAGTTCCTTAAGCGGGCGCGTGTCGGCATGGCGAATCACAGGAACCAGCACCCCCTCCTCCACTTCGACAGCGAATCCGATATCGATCGCCGAAGGATGAACGATTTTGTTTCCGATGAGCCGCCCAGCAGGAGTGCTGTTCTCCGAAAGGGCGACAGCCAGGGCGCGCAAAGCGTAAAGGGCAGGCCCCGGCTTTGGAACACAGATCTTGCGATGGTTTAGCAAAGGATCAAAGCACACGGGCACCGCCACCGTTGCCAACGGCCGCGTCCAACTACGGCGCATCGCATCAGCCACAGCCACGCGCATGCTTGAGGCCTGACTCAATTTGTGTTTCTCGAGGTTGGTGATGAAGTTCTCAAAGTCCTGAATGGTGACGCGCCCGGCAGCGCCACGGCCAGGAAGTCCTGCAAGGTCAGCGGCGTGCAAGCCAAGCTCCAACATGCGGGCTCTCATGCGCGGGGACATATAACTGGCGCCGGCAGCATTGGCCGGCACAGGAAGTCCGCGCACTGTAGGCTTGACGCTCTTACGCAAGCCATTGGCTTTGGTTTTGAAAGCTGTATCAGACTCAGCCTCGGTGTCATCCGCAGGCTTTGACGGCGGCGGCGTATCCAAGCCCAGGCGAACGGCGTCTTCCGAGCTCGCTTCGAGATAACCGAGAACTGTGCCGACGGCGTAGCTTTCGTTCAGGTTAACAAGGAATTTCTCCACGCGGCCCGGGCATGGCGAAGCTACATTCATAGTCGCCTTGTTGGTCTCGACTTCAATGATGTCCTGATCTGTCAAGACATGATCGCCGACTTTGACCAGCAGATTAATGACCGTGGCTTCGGCAATGGATTCGCCGAGTTGGGGCATGATGATAGGGATGGAAGGCATGGTTTTGACGGGTCAAGAATTTGAGGAAACAGGGAACTGAAAGGTTGTGCTTGGGATATTCATCGTTGGTTCACAAGCGCAACAGGCGGCGCGCCGCGGCCGCAATGCTGCGAGCGGTAGGCCGATGAGCGGCCCAAAGGGCTGGGTGATAAGGCACCGGTGTGTCCTTGGCATTAAGACGCTGCGGAGGAGCATCGAGCAGATCGAAGCCCTCGGCAGCGACGCGGGCAACGACCTCGGCCGTGACGCCCCCCCACGGCCATGCCTCGCCGACACACAATAATCTTCCCGTGCGGGCGACCGAGGCCATCACGGTGTCGGTGTCGAGCGGTTTGACGCACCGGAGGTCAACGACCTCGATTTCGGTTCCTTCGGAAACAAGTTCTTCGGCGACAGCGAGAGCTTCGTGCAGCATAGCGCTGTATGCCACCAAGGTCAGATCCCGACCGGCGCGGGCAATCCGCGCCTTGCCAACAGGCATGGCTTCAGTCGGCAGGGCCTCTGCTTTCAAATGGTAATAAAGATATTTGTGCTCGCAAAAGATGACAGGGTCGTCAATGGCGACGGCTTCAAGCAACATACTGTAAGCATCTTCGACCGTTGCCGGCGTCATGACGATGAGGCCGGGATAATGGGCATACAAGGCTTCCATGCTCTGGCTGTGAAACGGGCCGCTGCCGGAAGTGCCACCGGAAGGGAGGCGGACGGTAATCGGGCATGGAACATTCGTCCGCCAATACAAAGTGGCGGCTTGATTAACAATCTGGTTGAATCCAGTAGTCGAAAAATCCGCGAATTGGATCTCGATGATAGGCCGCATACCCTCAATTGCGGCGCCAACAGCGAGGCCGAGCATAGCATCCTCGCTGATTGGCGCATCAATCACGCGGCCGGGGAATTCAATAGCCAGGTTTTTTGTGGCTTTAAACGCCCCGCCGAATGCACCGACATCCTGCCCGTAAATAAAGACACGGGGATCATCCGCCAGCGCGCGCGCTTGCGCGGCACGAATGGCTTCGAGGTAGGTGATGCTCATGGGTATTCAGCAGAACTGGTTTTCGCTTTCACTCATTCCCTTCGCTGAGGTGTTTGGAAGCCAGAGCGCACCAGTCTTCCTTATAGGGATCCGGGTTGGGCTCACGCTGCACTTTGGCAACGGCTTCCTCCACTTTCTGGACGGCGTCATGACGCCAGCGGGAAATCGCCGCCGCATTGGCCCAATTTTGCCGAAACAGAGTCTCCTCGGCGACTTTAAGGCAATCCCGTCCGACCGGAGCGGCCCTGAGGTCAGAATTGACGTAGCTTGCGTCGTCATGTTCGCCATGGCCGCAAAGGCGCAGCAAGGAGGCCACCACCATTTGCGGGCCGCGCCCCGCCCTCGCACGGCTCACGGCGTCACCCACGACTCCAAGGCAGGCCGAAAGATCGGTGCCATCCACCTGTTGTCCGGCAACGCCGTAACCGACCGCCTTATCCAGAAGAGAGCGGCAGGCGAATTGTCGCTCATTAGGAGTCGAATAAGCGTAATGGTTGTTGGCAATGATCAGCACGAGCGGCAAGTTCTCGACTGCGGCCTGGTTCACGGCTTCATGAAAGGCGCCGGTAGAAGTCGCGCCGTCACCAATGCAGGTTGCCCCGACAACACCCGTGACACCTTTGAAGCGCCGGGCCAAAAGGGCGCCGTTGACAACGGAGATCATCGCGCCCAAATGGCTAATCATCGCCAACAAGCCCTCCTTTGGCCGGCCGCGGTGGACGTTTCCGTCGCGAGCGCGCATGGGACCCAACGGCGACCCAAATTGAGTGCGTACCGCATCAAGCACCGGCTCACCAAACGCTAATCGCCCCGCAGTATCACGGATAAGAGGGGCAAAAATATCACCTTTCCGTAAAGCCAGACCCACGGAAGCGCTCAAAGCTTCCTGGCCGCGCCCCAAGAAAACCCCGCCATGCATCTTGCCCATGCGATAAAGGCTGGCAAATTTGTCATCCAGAACGCGCGCGAGCAACATAATGCGGTACGCCTTAATATGCGCATCACAGATTGAAGAGACCTCGCCAACCGCACCAGGGTTGAGCACAGTGTGAAGCATGGTCCGGAATTTAGCTGTCTAGATGCACTCCTTGCAAATGTTTCTTTGCAAAGAACGCCGTCATTTATCGGTCATCAACCCCAAGGCCTCACTCGCGGCTGCTCTGACAATACTCGGGCAGCTTGTCCAGTTTTTAGACGCGCGCGAGTTCTCGTACCTCGAAGGACCTGTGAAAATCGAGTTGGAAAGACAGGCAAAATCAGATTGGCGGCTGGCGTAAATTGGTGTTGAATGTGCTTGATCAGAATCGATTTAGCACATTGAGAAGAGATCCGACAGGAATTGCGAACTACGCCAGACCATGAATTTGCCCGCATCACATGTATTGTTGATCGATGACGATCCAAAAATACCTGAATTGCTGGGTGCCGTTCTGGAAGACGACAACATAACAATCCACAGCGTCAAAGACGGGGCCGAAGCGCTAGAGATGGTTCGAAAGAGACCGTGGGATTTAATTTTACTAGATCTCGGCTTACCGGACATGAACGGGTTTGATTTGCTGCCAAAGCTCAAAGCCGCGCCTGAAGTCAAGTCCGTTCCAATCATCGTGCTGACCGCCAGGAACACCACGAATGACAAGGTGCGGGGGTTCGAGCTGGGAGCGGTGGATTACGTGACTAAGCCATTCGAACCGGCGGAATTGCGGATACGGGTCCGGGTCGCCTTACAAGCCAAACATCTGCAGGATGAGTTTACCCGGGCCAATCACGATTTACTCGCAGCCCGAGTGGCGGCAGAGACAGCAGCCCGGGCCAAAGCGGAATTTCTGGCCAACATGAGCCATGAGATCCGCACGCCGATGAACGGCATCATCGCCATGTCCGGGTTGCTGCTCGAAACGCCGCTTACTCACGAACAACGCGGTTATGTAGAAACGATTTACTCCAGCAGCGAATCTCTGCTGACAATTATCAACGACATACTGGATTTTTCAAAGATCGAGTCAGGCAAACTCGAGCTGGAGAACCAGCCGTTTCACTTGCGATCGTGCATTGAGGACAGCCTCGACCTTTTGGCGGTGAGAGCGGCGGAAAAAAATCTGGAGCTCGTGTGCCAAATCTATGACAGCATTCCCGCCCGGGTGCTCGGGGATGTCACGCGGCTGCGGCAGGTGCTGGTCAACCTGCTGAGCAACGGGATCAAGTTCACCGCCTCGGGCGAGGTCGTCGTGCGCGTGGAAATCCTGCCGGATTCGGCGCCCAATCCGAAGCGTGCGGAACCGTGGCAATTGCATTTTTCGGTTCGCGATACCGGCATTGGCATCCCGGAAGACCGACTGATCCGGCTATTCAAATTGTTCAGCCAGGCGGATGCTTCGATAGCCCGCCACTATGGCGGCACGGGGCTGGGCCTAGCAATCAGCAAACAACTGGTCGAATTAATGGGAGGCAAAATATGGGTGGAGAGCGTACCGGGAAAAGGTTCCACCTTTCACTTCACCCTGCCCTTGCCAGCCGCTCCTGAAACGCCGCAACCCGCGCTGGAAGAAAAGCATCCGCAGTTGAGTGGTTTGCACCTCTTGGTTTTAGACGACAATCCTGCAAGTTGCCGTGCCGTGACAATGCAAGCGAGCAAGTGGGGCATGATTGCACGTGGTTCGCATAACTCGGCGGAAGCTTTGGAATGGCTACGAACCGGCGAGAAGTTTGATTTGGCGGTTCTGGACATGCAAATGCCGGACATGGACGGCCTGGCCGTGGCGGGTGAAATCCGCAAGCTACCCGAGCGAGCGAAGATGCCGCTCGTGTTACTGACTTCCGCAAGGGCACGAACTTCTGACCATCCGGATTTTATCAAGGCCGGGTTCGCAAGCAGTGTGATGAAACCGGTCAAGTCTGCCCAGCTACACAAAGCACTAATCCGCGCCGTATCCGGCGCTCAACCAGCTACCGCAATCGCCCCGGCCAAAGCGAAACCGGACTCTACGCTCGCCATTCGCCTGCCCCTGCGCATTCTACTGTGTGATGACAATGTCATTAACCAAAAGGTCGCCTTCCGGTTACTACAACAGATGGGTTACCGGGCCGATCTGGCAGCCAACGGCGTAGAAGCACTGGCGGCATTCGACCGCCAGCCATATGACCTAGTCTTCATGGATGTAATGATGCCGGAAATGGATGGGTTGGAAGCCACCCGCATTCTGCGCGAGAGACAACAGCAGAAATCGCAATATCCGAATTACAAATCGCCCATCATCATTGTCGCCATGACAGCTAAAGCAATGCAGGGAGATCGGGAGAAATGTTTGACCGCCGGCATGGATGATTATCTTGCCAAGCCAGTGCGGCTGGAGGACATTCGAGCGGTGTTGGAACGATGGGGTAACAAGGCAGCAATTACCGGAGTCCCGGAAGCCACCGTTGAAACCCGAGCCATGTCGCAGCCGAGCAAGACAGCCGATCCAAACGAGGAATCCCCGGTGGACATGGACCGGTTGCTTGATTTTACTGATGGCAACCCGGAAAATCTCCGCGAATTGGTGACGCTATACTTGGAACAGACGGCTGGTCAACTTGATCACCTCGGAGCCGCCATTCAAGCCGGTGAATCCCAGGAAGTCCGACACCTAGCACACAGTTGCGCGGGGGCCAGCGCTACCTGCGGAATGAGGCGTCTGGCGCCGCTACTACGCGAGTTGGAACGACAAGGCATCGAAGAAAAACTCACCAATGCCGCCCAACTCGGCAAGGAAATCCGCCGGGAATTTGAAACCATTCGTAATTTTCTCGAAGAGTATATCGCCCGCCACACCAACCCGACCACATAATCCCAGGCATGAACAAGGTGTTGATCGTTGATGATGACAAAATTGTTGCCAATATTTATCGCAACAAGTTTTTGGTCGAGGGTTTTAATGCGGAAATCGCTTTGGACGGGCAAGCTGGGCTTGATTTAATCCGCAGTTTTCGCCCCGACGCGGTGCTTCTTGATTTAATGCTCCCCCAAACGTCGGGGTTGGAGGTGTTGAAGACAATCCGGTCCGAGCCCGAGCTACAACGGTTGCCTGTCATTATCTTCTCGAACACATACCTTACAAGTATGGTACAGGAAGCTTGGGTAGCCGGGGCGACTAAATGTCTTTCGAAAGCCAACTGCACACCAAAGCAGGTTATCGATATTGTGCGGTCCGCGCTGGCGGGCAGCGACAAGCAGACGGAGACGGTTCAGCCGCCGGCTGAAACCCCGATTCCATTCCTGGCAGAACCGACTGCGGCTCAAGGTGCCGCAAGCGATTCGGACGAAGAGTTCCTGAACGATTTGCGGAACAACTTTATCAAAAGCCTGCCAGGCACGCTGGGTTCTCTGAGGGGCTTGCTCCAGGGAATTACCAAGGCGGAGAAGGATGAGCCGCTGCGTCTGAAACAGATTCAAGAAATGTGTCACCACGTTCACACGCTAACCGGCAGTGGCGGCATCGTTGGCCTGCATCTCATAGCACAGATGTCAGACGCTCTGGAGGCGCTACTCAAGGAGCTGCATGAGAAACCCAAAAACCTGAACGCCTCGACGGTAAGGACAGTGGCTTCGGCGGTTGATTTCCTCGGCATCCTGTTTGAACATGGCATCCTGCCAGAGAAGCAAAGGATGCCGCCAGCTAACATTCTCGTGGTGGACGATGAAGCCATCTCCCGCCGCGCGGTGACGTTTGCGCTGGGAAAAGCCAAGTTGGCAGCCATCAGCGCGGAAGACGGAGAGGCTGCCTACAAGCTCATTTCCGAGAAGCCATTTGACCTGATCATCCTCGACGTGGATATGCCGGGAATGAGCGGGTTCGAGTTGTGCGCCAAACTGCGCACTCTGCCGGCGCATAAGAAGACGCCTGTGGTATTTGTTACCAGCCTTACTAACTTCGAGAGCCGCGCCAATTCCACCATGAGCGGCGGCACGGATTTTATCGCCAAGCCGTTCCTGTTCGTGGAACTGGCCGTTAAAACCCTTGTTTACGTTCTGCGCTGCCGCCTCGAACGCTGAAGCAAGACATCAGCAAGTCGGGGGAAGGCGAATGGACGTCCGGCATTTTGAAGCCGCAGGCTTTTGACATTCGGGATTTTCCTCTCTAGTCTTTGGCCATGGAACCGTTGCATGCCCCGTGGCGAATCAAATACATCCTAGCGCCAAAACCTTCTCTGGACGAGAGCCTTTTCACCGAAATCGCCCAATCCAGCGATGATGAAACCAATTACGTCATCGCACGCGACCGCACATGTTTCGCCCTGCTCAACAAATACCCGTACACCGGCGGCCATCTGATGGTCGTCCCCTACAAGCAAGCGCCGGACTTGAATGAGCTCACGGATGAGGAACTCACCGATTTGATGAAACTAACGCGGCGTTGCAAGAATGCCCTGGCAAAGGTGATGAAACCGGATGGGTTCAACATCGGGATAAACCTCGGGAAGGTCGCGGGCGCGGGGATTTCAGGGCACCTGCACATTCATGTGGTGCCACGCTGGCAAGGGGACACGAATTTCATGCCGGTTTTAGGAAAAACAGTCGTTGTGCCACAGGCATTAACGGAGCTGGCCGCCGAGTTGCGGATGGTGCTAGCCCATTGACTCTCCGCACTTTTGCATGCCAACCGAGACTCTTCACTTCGAAACAGCGCGCCTGGCGCAACAGCTCTACAACAATGAGCCGCGCAACCTGCAAGCCCTTGAACAGCAACTGGGCGTCAAAGCCACCTCTCGCGAAGGCTGGATCAAGCTGGAAGGGGAGGCTGACGCGCTTGATCGCGCCAAGCACCTGTTTCTGCTGCTGGAGAACTCTCTTCAAGCCGGCACGCCGGTTCGCAACCGGGAATTCTCCCATGCCCTTAATATCGTCAAACACGAAGGCGTCTCCACGCTCAAGGACATGATGACCGACCGCATCCAGACTTCGGATAGAAAGCCGGGTGTCACAGCCAAAACGGTGGGGCAGAAGAGATATCTGGACGCGATCCGGCAGCATGACGTTACTTTGGGGGTTGGCCCGGCAGGCACCGGCAAGACCTACCTTGCCGTCGCCACGGCCCTAGCTGCTTTGCGGGAGGGCAAGGTCTCGCGCATCATCCTGACCCGGCCGGCAGTCGAAGCGGGTGAAGCGCTCGGCTTCCTGCCAGGGGATCTTTACGAGAAAATCCTACCCTATTTACGCCCGCTGCATGATGCGTTGCATGACATGCTGCCGGCCGAGGAAATCCAGAAACACACCGAGCGTGGGGTCATTGAAATCGCTCCCCTTGCCTATATGCGCGGACGCACGCTTAATAATGCCTTCATTATTCTCGACGAGGCGCAGAACTCGACGACTGAGCAGATGTTCATGTTCCTGACGCGACTGGGAATTAATTCCAAAGCGGTAATTACCGGCGATGAAACCCAAATTGATTTACCTTCCCATAAGCAATCCGGTTTGCTCGAAGCGCACCGCGCTCTGAAACACATCGATGGGATTGCCATCGTCGAATTCACCAAGAACGATGTCGTGCGCCACGCGCTGGTGCAACGGATCATCACGGCCTACGAAGAGCACCGCGGGAAAGCGCGGCCTCAACAGTCCGGGGAATAACCGTGAGCAGGACTCTCATGGTTCGCAATTTGCAGGGCGCGCACCCTGTAAATACGCGGTTCTTTCAAAGGCTCATCAAAAGGCTGCTGCAGGAACGGTTTTCAAAGAAAGATTTCGATCTGGGTGTCTATATCATCAGCGTGCGGGAGATGACGCGTCTTAACGAAACATTCCTGCAACATGATGGCTCGACGGATGTCATTACTTTCGATTACAGCGATAAAGCAGGCCGAGTGGAACGCCGGATCGCGAGGCGCAAGAGAGCGGAGCATCCCATAGTCCGGCCGGATTTTCGACCTGTTCCACAGGGTGAGATTTTTGTCTGTGCTGAGGAAGCGGCGGTACAGGCTCGCCGTTTTCGCACGAGTTTGGAGTCTGAGCTGGTCCGGTACCTGGTTCACGGCATTCTCCACTTAGAAGGTTACGTCGACTCTTACACAACTGCACGCCGCCAAATGAAGCACGAAGAAGACCGTCTGGTGCGCCGGATGAGTCGCCTCTTCGACTTCACCAGACTTCACTGCCAGCTTCGCGCCAAGGGATGCCAAGCCATCCCCACCAGGGTTGCCGGTCGAAGAAAGGCCCAGTCATTCTGAAGCAGAAAAGGTCGCCGGTCCGCTTTCCCTTGAGGATGCCGAGGTATTCACATAAAATGACGACGTGAAGAACGACATACTAGCACGCTGGCGAGCGAATTTCCTTGCGGGACTGGCTATCGTCCTGCCCGGGGTTATTTCCATCGCTCTACTGGTCTGGGTGTTTCGGAATGTGGCGAATATCACAGATACGTTGCTGATATTCCTGCCTCGGACCTGGACACACAACAATCAGGGAGAGGGGCCCATGTTTTGGTATTGGAGCCTGATGGCGCTGGTAGTCGCTCTTTTCCTTATCTGCGCAGTTGGTCTGCTGGCCCGGTATTATTTTGGCAAACGCATTATCGAAGGGGTGGACACGGCATTGTTACGTATACCGCTGCTGAACAAAGTTTACGGCACCATGAAACAAGTCAACGATGCCTTTTCCACCAGCAGCAAAACGTCATTCCGGACAGTTGTGCTCGTCGAGTATCCGCGTACCGGGGTGCATTCCATCGGCTTCATCACCAGTGAACACCTAGGCGAAGCGCAGACCAAACTAGGCGGAAAAACCGTGTGCGTGTTTATCCCCACGACACCGAACCCAACGTCAGGCTTCCTGATTCTGGTCCCGGAAGACAAGGTGACCAAACTGGAGATGTCTGTGGCTGAAGGCATCAAGTACATCATCAGCCTCGGTTCGATCAGCCCCGTATACGCGCCCGCCTTACCCTCAGACACGAAAAGCCCGCCGGCTGAGGCAACCCACTGCGGGCCATGATTGAGACCGCCAGCGGGCTTATCCTGCGCACGCGGCCTTGCACCGAGACCAGTTTAGTCGTCCATTGGCTTACCGCGGGTTTCGGTCGGCTTGCGACAATTGCAAAAGGGGCACGACGCCCCAAATCCCCATTCCGCGGCAAACTTGATTTGTTTTATATCGCCGACTTCAGTTTCAGCCGCAGCCGGTGTTCAGAGTTGCACACATTGGGTGAAGTCGGCCTGCGCGAGACCCACAACGCCCTGCGACAGGAACTCGTTTATCTCCAACAAGCCTCCTACTGCGTGGAATTGATAGAGCAAACGACTGAGACCGAGACGCCACTGCCCGCCATCTTTGAACTGATGGACGGATTGCTCCACCATCTGCCCGCGCAACCACCACAGCCACAGACGCTTTTTTCCTTTGAACTCAAGCTGCTTGGAGAACTTGGGCTCGCTCCGGCTTTGAACAAGGCCAGATTGAATCAAGGCACGAAACGATTGGTAACAGCGTTTACAGAAAGCGACTGGCCGGCGGTGCAGCGGTTAAGGCTCAGCGAAGCGCAGAAGGCCGAGTTGGACGAATTTCTTCATGGGTTTCTAATTTATCATCTGGGAAAAATCCCCAAGGGCCGGCATGCCGCACTCTGTCTCCTAACCGCTCCAGACTCTCGCAATCAGGGACAGTCAGTTGGTTAGGCCGGGCTCGGCCCATTTCCCATGTTCCTTGATCAAATCCACCAAACGGTCCACGGCCTCTGCTTCCGGAATATTGAATTTAATCGGCGTCTTACCGACGTAGAGGTTAATCTTGCCAGGCGCGCCGCCAACATAACCAAAGTCTGCGTCCGCCATCTCGCCCGGCCCGTTGACGATGCAGCCCATGATGGCGATTTTGACACCTTTGAGGTGTTCCGTTTGCGCCTTGATGCGGGCGGTAACGGTTTGCAGATTGAATAGAGTGCGACCGCAGGAAGGGCACGCCACGTAATCGGTCTTGAAGGAGCGACAACCCGCCGCCTGAAGAATATTGTAGGCCAGCCGCAAAGATTGTCCTGCACCAGACTCGGCACGCACCAGAATGGCGTCGCCGATCCCGTCGGCGAGCAGTGAGCCAATAACAGCGGACGCCCGAAGCAATGCGATTTTCGGTTCCAATGCCGTGGTTTCAAAGCGGAGACAATCTTTGAGCAGAATAGGATTGGCGCACCTGCGACGTTTGAGTTCCCGAGCCAGGAGCCGGAACGCGGCGATCGTGGGCATGGACAGACCGTCCTTTACTGTAACGAGCCAAGTGTCGTTCTTCACTTCGAAATCGGCGCCAGGATTGATTTCGAGAACGTCCAAATTTTCGTATACCGCCTCAGGTTTTACGTCTGCGCGGGGATTAATCTTCGGTGCGACTTTGTCAAACGTTGCGCGGGTTACGACCACGCGGACAGTTTGTTCGCCACCACATTTGACCCCGTTTGCCAATTCAATTTCAGGTGTGGGCCGGCGAGAGAAGTTAAACGGGTCAAAGGGCCAGGAATCACGTGTCACTACAAAGCGATCTGGATTCTGTTCGGAATGGGATTCTGAATCGCTGCTCGTTGGGGTTGCAGCCGCTTGTCCTCCGCCTCCTGTGGTCAGGAAAGGGACTTGAGCCAGAAGGTCGCGACAAACCTCGATTTCCCGTGGCGAATCCTCTGTAAGCGAAACACGAATCGTGTCACCCAAACCGTCGCACAACAGCGACCCGATTCCGATCGCGCTTTTTATGCGACCGTCCTCGCCCTCGCCAGCTTCGGTGACGCCAAGATGGATTGGGTAGTTCCAATCCGGGCCTTCCTGCTCCAAGCGCGCGACAAGGAGACGATAGCATTCAATCATCACCTTGGGGTTGCTGGATTTCATCGAAAACTTGAAGTTGTGGAAATCGTTCTTGCGGGCGATGCGAGCAAACTCCAACGCGCTTTCCACCATGCCAAGCGGCGAGTCGCCGAATCGGTTCATGATCCGGTCACTGAGCGAACCGTGGTTAACGCCAATGCGGATGGCGCGGCCGAGTTCCCTGCAAAGTTTGACGAGCGGCGCAAACTTTTCTTCGATACGCGCGAGTTCGGCAGCATATTGCCCGCCCGAATACTCTTTGACAGCAAACTTTTTCGAATCGGCGTAGTTACCCGGGTTGACCCGAACCATCTCCACCCACCTGCCCGCTTCCATAGCGGCTTCCGGCTTGAAATGGATGTCCGCCACAATGGGCACATTGCAACCACGCACACGCAGCCCGGCGACAATGTTTTTCAGATTCGCGGCATCCTTAATTGTCGGAGCTGTGATGCGGACGATCTGGCAACCAGCTACGACGAGTTCCAGCGTCTGCCTTACACATTCCGCGGTATCCATCGTATCGCACGTGAGCATGGACTGCATCACAACCGGGTGGTCCCCGCCAATGATCACGCCGCCGCGGGCAGGGTCGCCAACCACCACTTCGCGGGTTTTGCGACGCTCGAAGAAAAATGGAGATTCACAGTAGCGCATACAGTTCGGGCGGGCAGAGGTACGCTGCGAACATTACAACATACCCTGTTACCAGCGACGTGTGCCCATCAAATTAAATTTGAATTTCAACTCCGTCACTCCCCGAGCGAGAACGAACCCGCCACAAGTCATCCCTTCGGGGAGAAAACCATCGGTTCCTCATGATTCTTGCGCGCGCTGCGCACCCAATCACCGGTGTCGAAAAAGGCGATAAAGAGCATGAACCCAATAAGGACTACCGCGCAGGCGGTCTGCAGGTATTGGAGGATTTTAGCACTTACCGGCCGCCGCCGGACAGCTTCGATTAGAGCCAGGGCAATATGCCCGCCGTCGAGCACCGGGAAGGGAAGCAGATTGAGCATCGCGAGATTGACGTTGATGATGACACTGAACCAGATCACCTGCCGCCAACCGTGTTCGCTTTCAAAGAGATTTGCGTACAGCCGAACGATCATCACTGCCCCGCCAAGTTGTTGAACCCCAATGTCACTCTTGTGTGAGAAAACGGTACCAAGAGTTGCGAAAATCTGACCGGCGCTTTCTCGTATCTGCTCGATCGGGTTGGGGAAAGCCAGCTTCACACTCGTATCCCCCTGCCAAGCAGCGATCCCCAACGATGGTCCACTCGCAGCAGGTTTGACCGGCTTCTCGGGAACCAAAACCTTCACAAACTGCTGCGCGCCACGCCGAACGGTGAGGGCCACCGGTTTGACGGGGCCATTGGTCATCGATTCTTCGGCATAGATAACAGGGATAACGCTGTAAACCCTGTCCCCGTTGAGAGCTACAACCTCGTCTCCCTTACGCAACCCCGCAAGCGCCGCCGGGCTATTCGTCACCACATCATAAATAATCGCCTTGTGAGAAGCCGCGACAAGGATTTGCCGCAACGCTTTTCGTTCATACCACTGCGTGTGGCGATGAAATGGTGTGGCGTAGGCCAGATGTTCCTCGCCCTCGCGAATGTATTTGATGGCGATGTTAGTACCCCGGCTCGTGATGATACGCCAAGTGACGCTATCCCGGGAAGGCGGCGCAAAGTTTTTTACAGGGTGCCCGTCGATCTCAGTTATCTGATCTCCCGGCCTCAGCCCCGCTTTCCATGCGGGTCCAGTAGGATCGACCCATCCGATTAGAGTTGAATTGTCGTCTTCGCTCACAGGACGGCCAACCCCCCAAACAACGATCGCGAATGCGAATGCCAGAAGGAAGCTGAAAAGCGGCCCGGCAAAGGCCACAATGGTCTTGTCGAGGGCAGAAATAGGAGGCAAAGGCTCGCCCGAACTTTCACCTTTACCTTCGATGACTTCCATTGTCGCCATTTGCGGCAATGAAACGTAGCCACCAGCGGGAATAGTACCGAGGGCATATTCCACGCCGTTAATTTTCTTCTTCCAGATGGGCTTGCCAAACCAAATGGCGAAGCGGTCAACCTTGAGCCCCCGCCAGCGGGCGGCGAGGAAGTGGCCGAGCTCATGGACGAAAATGAGCAGGTTGAAGAGCAACAGCACTTCCAGGAGAATCAACACGGACTTCAAGAGCGACATACTTTTAACAAAACGGCCCCAAAACGGGGCGCGGAGGGAATATAGCAGTGTCTATGCCGCTGGCAATGCAAAGGGAGAGCGAAGAAGCTGGGTTCAATGTCCCGCTGCGTCGTTTCTGGCCCACGCGTCGGCTTCGAGGATTTGATCAAGCGTTGGGTGTGTGATCAATTTATGCCGTTCCATTGCCGCCCGGACGGTTTCTGAAATCTGCGGGAAATTAATTCGTCCCTCCATGAATGCAGCAACGGCGACTTCATTGGCTGCATTCAAAACCGCCGGCAGCGTTCCGCCGACTTCGCCGGCTTTCCGCGCCAGCGCAAGGGCCGGGAAACGGTCCGGGTCCGGCTCTTCGAAGGTCAAGCTGCCGAGTTGAGCCAGATTAGTTTGGACCCGCTGACTAGGCACCCGGTTGGGATACGTCAGCGCATATTGAATCGGCAGGCACATATCCGGCATGGAGAGCTGGGCGAGCATGGATCCATCGACGAACTCAACAAGCGAATGGACGATGCTTTGGGGATGGACCACGACGGAAACGCGCTCCATTTCGATGTCAAACAGCCAACGCGCCTCGATCATCTCCAGCCCCTTGTTGAACAGTGTCGCGGAATCGATGGTAATCTTGCGGCCCATGATCCAGGAAGGATGCTTCAAGGCGCGCTTGACAGTAATGGCGGGGAATTCTTCTTTCGGAGTAGTTCGGAATGGTCCGCCGGACGCGGTAAGCCAGAGCCGACGGACCGAGCTGGAGGGCTTGCCATCGAGGCATTGAAAGATGGCCGAATGCTCGCTATCCACGGCCAGAACGCGCACACCGTGCCGACGCGCTTCGCTCATCACGATCTCGCCCGCCATGACCAGGATTTCTTTCGAGGCGATGGCAATATCTTTGCCAGCGCGAATCGCCGCGAGAGCGGGCTGCAACCCGGCGGTGCCGACAATAGCAATCAACACGATATCGGCACCGGGAAGAGTGGCGAGCTTCAAGAGCCCTTCCGAACCCGAGAAAACTTGCGTGGTTTTGCCAAGATTGTTGCGAAGCTGGCTTGCTTTGGCCGGATCGCTTATGGATATGGTTTCGGGTTGGTGCTTGACCGTTTGCTCGAACAACAGGTCCGCATTATTGCCCGCGGCCAACCCCAGCAAACGAAACTGGCCAGGCAAATCCTCAATCACCTTTATCGTGCTGGTGCCGATGGAACCAGTGCTGCCTAGTAAAACAACGTTCCTCATCCTCTGGACAAAACATGCCTCAAGTACAGATACATAATGGGCGCATTGAACAACAAACTGTCGAGCAAGTCGAGTATGCCGCCGATACCGGGGAAAAAGCGGCCCGAATCTTTCACGCCCGCCTCACGCTTGAAGAGTGATTCGATCAAATCCCCGATCACGGCGCCGATGCTCAGGAGGACACCCAAAATGATGGCGTGCTTCCAGTTCATCCCGGTCATTTTATCTCCCAGGAATTGCGCGAAGAGCAAGCTGGCAAGCGTCGAGAGCAGGATTGCGCCCGCAAATCCTTCCCAGGTCTTGGCGGGGCTGATCCGGGGAATCATTTTATGGCGCCCGATGAGCGAGCCGACCGCATAGGCGCCCGTGTCGCTGCACTTTGTGATCAGGATAAAATACAGCAGGTAATAATGGCCATCCACGCGCGGGAAGAAGTTGATTTTCTGAATGAAATTCAACAGCCAGGGCACATACATCAAGCCGAACAAGGTTGTGGAAACAGCCAGAATCCCGGTCGTATTGCTGCGAGAAACAAACTGGCGCAGGCACAAGCCGAGGACGAACAGGATGAGGAAGCTGGTCTCAAAGTCATTCACCCGGGAGGGAGTGCCGGAGGTGCCCAATTTACCCGTCAGGTTTAAGAACGTCCCCACCATCAAAAGCAGGCCGCCGAAAATTCCCCAACCCTTAAAGCACGCCAGATTCCGCTTCTCCGCCAGCCCATAAAATTCCGCCAGTCCAAAAGCGGCAAGCAGGACCATGATCAGCAGGAAGACGGAATCCGACAGAAAGGGATTGCCCGAAAACAGCGAGGCCAAAACAACCGTCCACAGGATGACAAAGCTCAGCAATCGGCGCAGGAAGATTTTCAACCGAGAAGGCACGGCGGCCGGCAGTGGTGTTGGCGCGGTTGCGTCAGGCATGTGGGGAGAAAATAGTTGTCCGGGAAAAAGTGTCGAGACGAATCTGCGGACCGAACGACGGCACATGATCCTCGAATCAGAGACCGCCGAAGCGACGGTGTCTTTGATTGTATTCTTCGAGAGCGGCCAAGAACTGCGGCCGGCGAAAATCGGGCCACAACACCGGTGTTACTACAAGTTCGGTATAGGAAATCTGCCAGAGGAGAAAATTACTGATGCGCATTTCGCCGCTGGTGCGGATCAGCAGGTCCGGGTCAGGGAAGTTGCGAGTGTAAAGGTGCTGGGAGAAAACCTGTTCCGTAATATCCGCCGGATCGAGCTCATGGGCCTTAACTTTGGCGGCGATGCTGCGGACAGCATCCACAATCTCGGTGCGGCCGCCATAGCTCAGCGCCATGATCAAAGTCAACCCGTTGTTCTTCGAAAGCGTGGCAACGGATTTCCTGAGGTGTTCCTGCACATTCTCGGGCAGGCGATAGATCTGGCCGATGACTTCGAGACGGACGTTGTTTTTGTTAAGTTCCGGCGTCTCGGTTTTGAGGTAGTGCACCAAGTACTTCATCAACGCATCCACTTCGTCCTTGGGCCGGTTCCAATTCTCGACCGAGAAGGCATAGAGGGTGAGATACTTGACGCCCAACTCACCCGCGACGCGGATGATGGTGCGAGCGGACTCGGCCCCCGCGCGATGACCCTCAATGCGCGGCAGATGCCGCTGATTGGCCCAGCGCCCGTTCCCGTCCATGATAATGGCTATATGCCGGGGCAGGGAGGCTTTGGCTTCAGGGCTGAGGTGGGTTGTCGGCGTGGTCATATCCGTCCCTTGCAGGTTACAAAATGCGGATTTCAGGTCAAAACTAAAGCGACATTCTCCGCCTTCATGGGTTTTCCGCCAGGACCCGGCGTGCCAGATTGGTCCGCCGGAACACTCCAGTGGCGTTTAGATACAGTGAGGGGGTGTGCGCTGCAAATTTGACCATAATTTAAAAATATTGGTTAACATTCACAGGCAAGAACTTGTGTAAGTGATTTGTGATTAAATAGTTACGACACGCGCCCCGTCTCGGCCGGGTGGGTCTTAAACCTAGCCAGATAGATTTTAAAATGGGGTGAAAACTTTACCAAAACTTTACCGTAAATTAAAAATTCGGGTGAGGCTTGCGCGCATGAAAGTGTGTAAGTAGCTTTTGATTAGGTGTTTGCGCGACAGAACCTGTCTCGAACGGGTGGATTTGAAACTTGACCCGGTAAAGTTTGAGGCGGGGCGAAAACTTGACCAAATTGGGCCGTTTTTTCGGTTGGTTGATATCCTCGCACGGTCCATGGCGCGGACTGACCGCCATGGCCCCGCCATAACAGGTTGAGTCCTGCAAGTAAGTCTTCATTCCGGTTCAAAGATGCCGCTCCGATGGAGCTCTATGTGTTTTGGAAACGCCATTCTACAAATATGCCAGCCTGCCGAATGCGGAGTGCGGAGTGCGGATTGCGGAATTCGTAAACTGCAGGCCGAACCGCGCGCCGACAACGTCCCGAACCTGTTCCGTGACACTTTTTTGCACTTTTTGGCACTGGTTTTTGGTTTTGGTGCGCGCCGGAAAAATGGATTGCGGAAGTGGGGCAAAAAGCAGCCACGGATTAAACACGGATTTTCGGCCATAGAAATTAGAACGGGAACTTCTCGTAAAGATGCAAAGGCGCGAAGATGCGAGGATTTTGCCACAGATGGGAAAAGGGGAACGGGATTTTTAGCCACAGATTTCACAGAACTTCGGATGGGAATTTCCCGCGGGGAGCGCGAAGATTCCGGATGAAACGGGGCAGACGGAATTGCGGCAGTCGGACCGGTTATTTCCAGGTTCATGGCTGGGCTATTCTTTGTTTCCGGGCGGTCATCGCAAAGTGTATCTATAATTGTTGATACATTATTCCGTTTTTATAGAATTGGCAAGAGGAAAAGCGACAGACTCGGTATCTTTGCCACGGATTAAACATTGATTTAACACGGATGGGAAAAGACGAACTTCGAACTTCGAACTTCCAACGCCCAACGTTCAACGTCGAACGAGGGACATTAACGCAAAGACGCAAGAATGGACTTAGCCACAGATTGAACACGGATTTTGAGGATGCTAATCCGCTTTTTCCTCAGAACGGCTGATGACGAAGATGGCGAGGTCCGCATTTAGATTCGGATTGTCAAAGATTTCCCGGCCCGCCTCGGTATCGAGGGCGATCTGCTTGTGGACGCGGATTTTCTTATCGCGGCAAAAATCCTCAAAATCGGCGATGGTAAAAAACCTTATGTTGGGCGTGTTGTACCATTCGTAGCGCAGCACGCCGCCGGATTTGGGAGCGCGGCCATCTTCCGCGAGCATGCGCCTGAGGCGGTGATAGCCGAAGTTCGGAATGCTGACGATGCAAGTGCGGCCGACGCGAAGCATTTCGGAAAGCACACCTTCAACATCGGCGACAGCTTGCAGGGTTTGCGACAACACAACACAATCGAACTCCCCACTGGCAAAAGCACCCAAGCCCTTGTTCAGGTCCGCCTGGATCACATCAAGGCCGCGATGAATACAGGCCAGGATTTTCCGCTCGTCCAGTTCCACGCCCACAAGATGCCGGTGAAATTGCTGTTTGAGCCGCGCCAGCAGACTGCCGGAGCCGCAGCCAAGGTCCAGGACGCTGGAGCCGGTGCCGGCCAATTCGACGATCCGGTCATAATCAAGGCGGAGCTGATGAAAAATGCTGGTCGGCCCATGCTTCTCCCCGTTCTCGTCTCCGATCTGGACCGGCGGTTTCCCGCTCAGGTTATCGAGGAAGGCGCGAACCATTTCTCCATAAACCGGGAAATCATCCGGCAGGAGGAAGGCGTCATGGCCACAAGCGCTTTGAACGTTGCAATAACTGACAGGGACGCGATTGGCGAGCAGGGCGTTGACAATGTCACGCGACTGTTCCGGTGGGAACAGCCAGTCGCTGGTGAAGCTGACAACGAGCCAGCGACAGCTTGCGCCTTTAAGAATTTCCGCAAGCCGGGCCGGCGTGCTGCCGAGATCAAACAAATCCATCGCCATGGAAAGGACGATGTAGGTGTTGGCATCGAACCGCTCGACGAACCGATCGCCCTGGTGGCCAAGGTATGAGCCGACCGAGAATATCTTTTCGAACTCAGTCGGAACATTGCGCGGCTGCAAGCGGTCGGCGTCGAATTTTTTCTTCATCGCTTCCCGCGACAAGTAGGTGATGTGGCCAATCATCCGCGCGATGGCGAGGCCGACTTCCGGCGTCCGTTTTTCACCATAATACTGGCCGCTGTGATAATGGGGGTCGCGGCGTATAACATTGCGTGCAACGACATCAAAGGCCAGGGCCTGGCTGGTCAAGCGAGGCGAGGTAGCCAGCGGGATGACGCCTTGAACGCGGTCGGGGAAGCGGGTTGCCCAGGTGATCGCCTGATGTCCGCCCAAGGATCCGCCGACCACCGCAAGCAACCTGGTGATGCCCAACGCGTCAAGCAGCCGCCGTTCGACTTCGACCATGTCACCAACGGTAATCGCAGGAAAATCACGGCCATAAGGTACGCCGGTAGCGGGGTTGATGCTCCCAGGGCCCGTCGTGCCACGGCAACCGCCGAGGAGGTTGGGGCAAATGGCGAAAAACCGGCCGGTATCGACCGGCTTGCCCGGCCCCACCATGATGTCCCACCAGCCCGGATCATCTTTGTCATCGTGACGGGCAACGTGGGAATCGCCGCTAATGGCGTGGCAAACCAGAATAGCATTGTCCCGGGCGGCATTGAGCCGGCCATAGGTCTCGTAGGCAACAGTAACGTCTGTCAGGGAGCCGCCGAGCTCCAGATTCAAGAGACCTTGGAGGGTAATGTACTGCGCGTGGAGCAGCGGCCTGGCGTTCCGCTCGCTGTCGCTGCTTTCCAGTGTAGTTGGATTTACGGAAGACATGATGTTCTATCCTGAACTGGAAACAAATTTAGCATGTCACAACGCACCGGGTTCCAAATCTTGAGCCTGGTCCCCTGCCCTATTTTTGCGACGCCTTCAAGGCCTGGTTGATGTCAGCCTTAATATCCGCCACATCCTCGATGCCGATGGATAAGCGCACGTAGTCAGCGGTCACCCCGGCGGCGGCCTGTTCCGCGGCAGTGAGTTGCTGGTGAGTAGTTGACGCCGGATGAATAACCAGGCTCTTGGCATCGCCAATATTGGCAAGGTGCGAGAGCAACTTAACGGCGTTAATAAACTTCCTGCCCGCTTCCAGTCCGCCTTTGATGCCGAAACCGACGATGCCGCCAAAGCCCTTCTTCAAGTACTTCGAGGCAACTTTGTGACCGGGGTCTTCGGGCAGCCCGGGATAGGTCACCCACGTCACGAGGGGGTGCGCCTTGAGGAAACGCGCGACTTCGATCGCATTCTCCGAATGCTGGCGCTGCCGCAGCGGCAGCGTCTCGAGACCTTGCAGGAAAAGGAACGAATTGAACGGGCTGAGCGCGGCGCCAATATCGCGCAGCAATTGGACCCGCACCTTGATAATGAACGCCACGTTGCCCAGACCGGGAAAGTTTCCGAACACATCCCAGAATTTAAGCCCATGGTAGCTTGGGTCAGGCTCAGTGAATTCCGGGAATTTGCCGTTGTTCCATTTGAACCTGCCGGCATCCACAATGACGCCGCCGATGGAGGTGCCATGCCCGCCGATGTATTTGGTCGCCGAAGCGACGATGATATCGGCACCGTAATCGAACGGCCTTACCAAGCCGATGCCAATGGTGTTATCGACAACGAGGGGCACTCCAGCTTCGTGAGCAATTTTAGCGACAGCTTCAAAATCCGGCACATCGAGGCGGGGATTGCCGACGGTCTCAACATACAGGGCGCGCGTCTTCGCGGTAATTGCCTTGCGAAACTCATCCGGCTTACGCGAGTCCACAAACTTCACCGCGCGGCCAAGCTTCGGGAAAGTGCTGCTGAACAAGGTGTAAGTGCCGCCATAAAGGCTGCTTGAGGAGATGATTTCATCACCGACTTGCGAGAGGCCGAGCAGTGCCATTGTGGTGGCGGCCTGACCGGAGGCCACACCCAACGCCCCGGTACCACCTTCGAGCGCGGCCATGCGCTGCTCAAACACGTCGGTGGTCGGGTTCATGATGCGGGTATAGATGTTGCCAAACTCTTTCAGAGCAAAGAGGTTCGCCGCATGGTCGGAGTCTTTGAAGACAAACGACGATGTTTGATAGATTGGCACGGCACGCGCACCCGTGGTCGGATCCGGCACCTGGCCAGCATGTAACGCCAAGGTACTGGGATTCTTCAATGAAACACTCATAGGCTTTCCGCATGATGAAGATTTGCAGTTGTGAATCAAGCCCGAAGCCACAGATTTGATAAAAGGAGAAGCGGATTTTTCGCCACAGATGGCACAGACAGGGAAAGGAATTTTTAGATGACAGGCCGAGCGTCGGCCTCGCATAAACACAGATTTCACAGATGGGGAAAAGAAGGGATGTCGGGATCAAAGATGCCGTTCCAACGGAGCTCTATGTGTTTTGGAAACGCCATTCTAAAAAAATGCCAGCCCTCCGGGCTTTTCCATCCGATTCGCCAAACGTCGGACAGACTATTATTTTGAGACAAATGGCGGACACTCCCGGCACCGCGTTTTTCCTGGAAAAACCCTACGAATCCGAAGGACTCCCGGGCATGATAGCCCAAGTCCTCGGGACATCCAAACGCGCCACTCCCGGAGAGCGACTTAATTCTTCAGCAAACGAGCAGTCAATGGGCAACGGCGGGCAACCGTTAATTCTTCTTCTGCCTGGTGTCATCACTGTTTGCTGGCGACGAATAAGGCGTCGTCTGGCGGGCACTTTCGGGCGGCGATGTGTGCGCGGTGGGAATCTGTTGGTTTGCAGGCGGTGATACGTGCGCAGGAGCCTCCTGCTGACTAGCAGGCGGCGATGCATGCGCGGCAGGAGCCTGCTGATAAGTCTTGGGATAGTAGATGTGCGTGTTCTGTTCCCCAAAACGATCCTGCGCCGAGGCAGGCTGCGCCCCGCCAGCCGCACCCAATGGGTATGAAGGAGCTCCTGAAGAATAAGCCGGCATCGAACGCGCGGCTGGTTTTGACTCCGTAGCAATCCGGGTTGTGGCAGGAGAAGAAACCTTTCCTTGCGCTGCTTGATCGGATTTCGGGGTCGAATAATTCTGCGGCGTTGAGGCGGGTTTCTCTCCCATCGGCCTGGACGAAGCCTTTGGCGTCTCGGCTTGCGGCACTCGCGGCGTCATGGCGCGGGCAGAACCTTCGCCACCCGTTGTCGTGGTCCTGTATGCGGCTGGTTTCGGCATAATCGGGGCATGCTGAACGACGGGATGTTGAGCATCCACTTTTTCGGCCACCATCGTCACAGGCTTTGTTGGCGCCGTGAGCCGCGGCCGGTATATGATTGAGCCGCCCCCGCCCGTGGATTGGGTCCGGGCACCCCGGCTGGAGCCGGAGGGTAAATCGCGAATGGCGGCTTCGTGAATCTGCGTGTGAGTAGCCGCCACGACACGGTCAACCGCGATGCCGTGGTTCACCACGAGATTATTGTTTACGCTGTAGTTGTTGATGACCGTGGTCTGCTTGTAAATTCTTGTCACTTCGCCTGGCGGCAATCGACGGTGGCCGAGGTCGTGGTCGGTGAAGTTGTTCAAAGCCACGAACGCAAACTGGCTGGAGCCGAGGCCAAAGTCGAAGCCCACGCCCACACTGACACCATTGAACCGCCAGCCGAGCCTTACATCCCAGACGGCATGCGGCGGCAGAGGCGCCCAACCACAGTAATCTCCAGCCGTGCGCCAGGTCACCCAGGCCGGCCCCCAAACCGTGTCGGGCAACCACACCCAGCCGCAACGCGAGTGCAGGCACCATCGGCCATAGTGAAACGGAGCCCAGCCCCAGGAATAATCGGACTGCCAATACCATCCCGCAGTTGTGTAGGTCCAATGGCCGCCCGTGCAATAAGGCTGCCAACCGGAATTTATTACCACCGCGCGCGGCTGCCAGCACCAACCGTAGCCCTCCAATTGCACCCATGTGCCGTAAGGCGAAAGGTCGTTGTAGAAGTAACTGACTTCGGCCGGGGGACTGCTGACATACACCGGCGCCGCAGCGGGTGCCGGCTGCACTGGCGCGACCGGCTCAGGAGCGGCCGGCGCTGCCGGAGGTTCAACCGTGGCAGAATACGACTGCTGGTTGTTGCGCAGCGCACTGTCATGATTGAGCATCGCGGAAATCACCTGCGATGACAGCCCCAGATCCTTGAGGTAGAGCACGTCGTCGGCCGAGAGATTGAACGCTGCCTGGGAGTTTTGAATATAGGAAAGTATAACATCATCGCCCATGCCCGCCTCCGCAAGCTTGACCACATCGACAGCGGCCGGAGAAAGATCCGTTGGGACCGCGCTCACACCCGACGCTTGTGCCGGCGCAGGAGAACCTTCCATTGCCGGCGCTTGAGCGCAGGCGGGAACCATCGAAAGAACCATCGCTCCGATCGCTGCCAACCATTTGGTGTTTTTCATAAAATGCATAGATATGTTTACTTTACAGCTTAGACTGCCGCAGAAACCAGTTGTTCACCGTCCCTCACAGATCCAATGTGATACATATAGACTCTCTGTCACGCAAATAAATCCGAATTCCGAAATTGGGGAACCCGCATTAAGTCAGAGGGGCAAATACCAGCCACGGATTAAACACGGACGGGAAAAGAGAACCCGGAATCTTGGCCACAGATTGCACAGATTTCACAGATGGGGAAAAGGATTTTAGCCACGGATTGAACACGGATTTTTCACAGGAGGGAAACAAACCTCGAACAGGAATTTAACGCAAAGACGCTAGAAGAAGGATTTGAAAACATAGATGAAGACAACAAACCCGGGCAACGGCACGCACGGAGTGCATGCCCTACCCCACTAACTAAAAGCGCAGGTGGCAACCATTCCATTTCGGAGTCCGGGTTAACGGAGTCCCAACCGATCCAGCAACTTCCCGTGTATGCCACCAAAGCCTCCGTTGCTGAACACGACCACGACATCGCCGCCCTGAGCCTGTTTCGCGATGTGTGAGACGATGGCATCCACGTCGGTCAAATAAGCAGCCTCCTTGCCGGCGGTTTTCAGGTCCTGGATCAGTCTTTCCGGGTCTAAACGCTCCTCCGGCGGCAGCAATTCCAGCCGCGCCACTTGAGCGATAACAACGGCATCGGCCAGGGCAAACGCATCCGCCAACTCACGCTGGAACACGTTGCGCCGGGTGGTGTTGCTGCGGGGCTCGAAAACGGCCCACACTTTTTGCTCGGGATACTTGATGCGCAAGCCGCGCATGGTTTCCCGAATGGCGGTCGGGTGGTGGCCGAAATCATCCAGCACAGTCACTCCGCCGGCGATGCCGCGCACCTCCATCCGCCGCTTGATGCCCTTGAAGGTATCGAACGCGGATTGGATCTGATGATTTTTCAGGCCGCAATGTTTGGCGCACGCCACCACGGCCAGAGCGTTCCGCACATTCAACTCGCCCACAAAATTGGTGTGAAACTTGAAGCTGGGGATCTCAAATTCCGTCGCGGTGGGGCCATAGCGGATATTGAACGCCTGGACGGCGTTGCCTTCCCCGAGGCCAAACCGTTTTACCGGGCAATGCGTCACGTTGAGCAACGAGGCCAGCTCCGGATCATCCCCGTTCGCCAACAGGATGCCGTTCCGCGGAATCAGCCGGATGAAATGTTTGAAGGAGGTTTTGATTGATTCAAGGTTCTCGAAAATGTCGGCGTGATCGAACTCCAGGTTGTTCACCACCGCCACCTCGGGCAGATAATGGACGAACTTGCTTCGTTTATCGAAAAACGCGGTGTCGTATTCGTCACCTTCGATGATGAACCATTCGCTGTCAGTAAAGCGCGCGCCCTGGCCCAGGTTGTTGGGAATGCCCCCGATAAGAAAGCTCGGATTGAGGCCGTTGTGCTCGAACACCCAGGCCAGAAGCGAGGTTGTCGTTGTTTTGCCGTGCGTCCCGGCGACCACCAGCGACCGTTTGCCACGGATAAAGAATTCCTTCACCAGTTCCGGCAGCGAACAATAACGCAGCTTATGGTCCAGCGCATACTCGGCTTCCGGGTTTCCGCGGGAGATGGCATTGCCGATCACCACCAGATCCGGCTTCCCGGCAACATTTTGCTCCGAATAGCCGGAAATGACCTCGATTTTCCGATCCGCCAAAAACGTGGACATTGGGGGATAGACGTTCTGGTCCGAGCCGGTGACTTTGACCCCTTTCTCCTGCATGGCAGCGGCGACGGACGCCATCGCTGTGCCACAAATGCCTGTGAAATGAACGGACTGAATTCTCGAAAACATCGCCGCCATGATAGAAAGAGGTGCTGGAGTGAAAAGACAAAAGCAATCGGGCGCCGCCCCCAGCCGAAGCTTCCCGCCACCTTCCCCGGTCAACCCTTGAGTTTCCGTTCCAAAACCTCGCCAACGAGCGCCGGGTTCGCCTTGCCTTTGCTCAGCTTCATCACCTGCCCTTTAAGAAAGTTTAGCGCCGCCATTTTTCCCGCCCGATAATCCGCCGCCGGCCCCGGATTCGCCATGATGGCCTGCTCGCAGAACTTCTCGATGGCACCGGTGTCGCTGACCTGGGCCAGAGATTTTTTCTCCACGATCCTGGCCGGAGCATCGCCCGTTGCGAAGGTTTCAGCAAAGACATCCTGGGCGATTTTGCCGCTGATTTTCCCGCTATCCACCAACTCGATCAATTCAAGGATCGCGCCGGGCTGAAACTTCAGATCCCCCAACGCCACGCCTGATTCAGCCAGTTTCGCGCGAAGATTGTTGATGACCCAGTTCGCGGCAGCTTTGGGATTCTTCGCCTGCTTCGCGATGCCCTCGAAGTAATTGCCCAGCGCCGCGTCCCAAACGAATGTCTGCGCGTCCGAGGCGGGCAACTGGTAATCGCGCATGAACCGCTGCTTGCGCGCGAGCGGCAACTCCACGACCCGGCGCGAGACTTCCTGCAGCCACGCGGCGGTCGGTTGGAACGGCATCAGGTCCGGCTCCGGGAAATACCGGTAATCATGCGCGTGTTCCTTCGTGCGCATCTCCTCCGTAACCGCAGCCACGTCATCCCAGCGGCGCGTCGATTGGATGAGCTTGCCGCCTTTCTCGAGCGTTTCGATCTGCCGCGGTATTTCATACTCCAGCGCCCGACGCACGCCGCTGAAGCTGTTCATGTTCTTGATCTCGATTTTTGCGCCGAGTTCCTTCCGGCCCCGCGGCCGCACGCTGACATTGACATCGCACCGCACCATTCCTTTTTCCATGTCGCAGTCGCTCACGCCGCCGTACACGAGGATGTCCTTCAGGGCATTGAGATATTCGTACGCCATGTCGGCGCTCGTCAGGTCCGGCTCGGACACGATCTCCATCAGCGGCACGCCGGCCCGGTTGAAATCCACCCCGCTAGTCCGGTCGAAATGAAAATTCTTGCCGACATCCTCCTCGAGGTGCGCCCGCGTAATCCGCACCCGGGCCATGCCCGCTCCGAACTCAAACTCAACGGAACCATTCATCGTCGATGGTTTGTCGTACTGAGTTATCTGATAGTTCTTGGGCATGTCCGGATAGAAATAATTCTTCCGGTCGAACTTTGCGTGGCGCGAGACCGTGCAATTGAGCAGAAGTCCCGTGAGCGCGGTCAAGCGGAGCGCTTCCTCGTTCGCGACCGGCAGAACGCCCGGAAGGCCGAGGCACACCGGGCAAACATTGGTGTTGGGCGGAGCGCCGAACGCATTCGCGCACCCGCACCACATCTTCGACTTTGTCTTGAGCTGGACGTGTGTTTCCAGCCCGATCACCGGTTCGTAATCCATAACCACAGCAAAGCTCTACCACGGAAACAAACGCATGGACACCGAATTTTCGGCCGGGCTTCGGGAGGGAATAAAGCTGCGGCGCCCCGCACCAGCCTTCACGAGCCGGCTGGCGGTCAACGGCCCCGCACCCGGCTTTGAACTAGCCGTTGCCCGGCGGCTTCTCCCGGTGCCAGCCGGTGCTTTGCTCATAAGCATGAGCGACCTTCAGAATCATCTCTTCCCCGAACGGCTTTCCGAGCAGTTGCAAACCGATGGGCAGCTTCGGTTTTTGGGTGAATCCGCACGGGACACTGATTCCGCAGATACCGGCGAGATTGCACGAAATCGTGAAGATATCCATCAGGTACATCTGCAACGGGTCATCCGCCATCTCGCCAAGCTTCCACGCCACCGCCGGCGAGGTGGGGGTGACAATCACATCCACCTTCTCGAACGCTTTCAGGAAGTCGTTACGGATCAACGTGCGGACTTTTTGGGCGCGCAGGTAATACGCGTCGTAATAGCCGCTGCTGAGAACGTAAGTGCCGAGGATGATGCGCCGTTTCACCTCGGCGCCAAATCCGGCCCCGCGCGTCTTGCCGTAAAGTTCCATCGGGTCGGCGCCATCCACGCGCGCGCCGTAGCGGATGCCATCGAACCGGGCCAGGTTCGCGCTGGCCTCGGCGGTGGCGATAATGTAATACGTCGCAACCGCGTAGTCCGTATGCGGCAGGGATATCTCCAGGATTTCGGCGCCCAGTTTTTCCAGCTGTTTCACCGCCTTATCGACCGCCGCTTTCACCTCGGGTTCCAGCCCGCCGATCATGTATTCCTTCGGCAAACCAAGCTTCAGCCCCTTGATGTTTCCGGCAAGACCCGCGGCAAAATGCGGGACGGGTTGCGGCACACTGGTGGAATCGCGAGGATCAACCCCGCTCAAGACTTCCAATACCGTCGCCGCATCGCCCACCTCCTTGCCGAAGCAGCCGATCTGGTCAAGAGACGATGCATAGGCCACCAATCCGTAGCGTGAAACGCGGCCATAGGACGGTTTCATGCCCACGCAGCCGCACAGCGCGGCTGGCTGGCGAATCGAGCCGCCGGTATCGGACCCCAGCGCGGCTATGCACTCATCCGCCGCAACCGCCGCCGCCGAACCGCCCGAAGACCCGCCCGGGACCCGCGTTGTGTCCCACGGATTCCGTGTGACCTGAAACGCTGAATTTTCCGTCGAGCTGCCCATCGCATACTCGTCCATGTTCAACCGGCCAAAAACCACCGCGCCAGCCGCCTTCAGTTTCTCGATCACCGTCGCGTCGTAAGGCGAAACGAAATTGCCGAGAATTTTCGAAGCGCAATTGAGCGGTTGGCCTTTGACCGCAATCACGTCCTTAATCGCGACCGGCACTCCCAGCAACGGCCGCTCAGCATGCGTGGCCCCACCCGCGATGGCCTGGTCAGCCGCGTCTGCCTGCGCCAGAGCATTGGCCGCGTCATAGCTGATGAAAGCCCGAATCCGGCCATCGACCCGTTGAATCTGGTCCAGGCAGGCCTGCGTAGCGACACGCGAAGACACCTCGCGTTTGGCCAGTTTCGCCACCAGTTCGGAAATCGTAAGTTGATTCAACATGACAGGTCAGCGGCTTGAAACGCAGGCCGCGACCCGCGGCATATAGTGGGCCACGCATTCACCCTGTCAATAATTCTGGAGTCATGAAAAGCAGGGCCACGGACTCAAGAATGGAAAAAACAGGAGACGGAAACGTAATTTTAGCCACGGATTGAACACGGATTTTTCACAGGAGGGGAACAAACATCAAACGGGAATTTCTCGCGGAGAACGCGAAGAGGCGGGAAACGTGGTGAGAATTGGACCAACCGGGCGGCAGGGATGCCGCCGGCTGGCAGGCAGGATGCCTGCCGCTGCTGATTTACTACGAGGTTATGGAAACGCTTCGCTCTACATAGATGCCGCTCCTAACGGAGCTCGAAACGTTTTGGGTGTGCTACTACAAATATGGCGCTCCCATCGGAGCTCTGCGTGTTTTGGCCGGGCGGCA
The DNA here is from genome assembly GCA_903873945.1 of uncultured Verrucomicrobiota bacterium. Classification (GTDB taxonomy): domain Bacteria; phylum Verrucomicrobiota; class Verrucomicrobiia; order Limisphaerales; family UBA8199; genus CAIQQM01. Next base: position 14,023 of record CAIQQM010000268.1, on the reverse strand, counting down.
GGGATGCCTGCCGCTACAAGAATGCGCGCCTCCTTTAATTTGGGCACGATAAAGCCGGAACTCACACTCGGGTTTTGGGGAAATATAGCTGCATCTTTGATGGGAATGCTCTAGCCGGACCCTTGAAGGCGGACAAACCTACTGTCCCAGAAGGTTTCGCGCGGGCGCAGGTTTGGCGCTGGCCAATGCCGAACCACCCTTGTCGTTGTCCTGGAACTGGGCGCCATAAACGACGTTGTTTGTGCAGGCGGCATCGTTGACCAGGAACGGCTTGCCGCCGCATCCGCTTATCGCCAATCCCACGAAACTGTTCCCGGTGCATTCAGTATTGGGCGAAAGTTGCCACCCATCCCTTGTTTGAATGTCCGCCTGGGCCATGAATACGCCATCGTTCCGACTGCGGCGGATGATCAATCCCTGGAACAAATTATCGCGGGAATCCCGCATAAAGAGCCCGAGGGTGTTCCCCGCCAGCAACGCTTCGCTGATCAGGTTGTGGTCAAAGGACAGGTCGAGCGAGATTCCCGCCGCCAGGTTGTCATGCAGTTGCAGCCCGGTGAAGATGCTGTCTTCCGTCCGGTAACACGCAAGTCCGTCGAATTGATTGTCGAACGCGGTGAAATCCCGCACCGTCAACCGGCGCGTCCCGCCGGCGCTAACCAACCCGCCCGAACGGCAACGGCAGCAAACGACGCGCTCGATGACCGTATCGATCACGTTCCAGACTGAAACGCCGTTGTTGAAAATTATCTTCGGCCCACCGCCGGCGGCCTGCCACGTTTCCGTTTGTTGATGCTGGCGGTTTCCGTCAATGAGCAAATCAGCCAGCCGCAGGTGGGAGATCGAACGCTCGGGCGCGTCGCCCGGAGCGCCGAGAATCACGACGGGACAATTGGCATTATCGGCCAAAAACAGCACAGTGGACGAGCCGCTGCCGCGTAGCGTCTGATGGTCACGTTGGAGCACAATCGGCTGGCGCACGATGTATGTCCCGGGTGCGAGCACAACCTCGCCGCCGGCAGGCAGCCGGTCCAAAGCCCTCTGGATCTCCTCGCCGCTGCAACCGGCGGGCACAGTCTGGGCTGTCAATTCGGTTACAAAGACACCAAGGGCGGCCATTGAGATTATCAGGAAAGAAAGGAATTGCCGGTGAAGAACGCAAAGGCCGAAGTTACAGGCGGTTTGTCGCTTCATGGTACACATTCGCACAGATTCTTTCCGACGGCGAGGGTTGCGGACTATTTTTATGAAAATTTCCGGAAGAATCTTTGCGGACATCGCCTTTGGGGTGCCTCGAAAAACGAAAAACATGACAACTCCACCCTTACGAGCTATTATAAACTCGCGTATAATGAAAAGCAATCAAGTCACGGCGCCGGAACTCGAGACAGAGCTGCTACGGCTTAACAAACTGGTTCGCGAGCGACGTGACCATTTGGCCCGCCTGGAGAAGTGCCCCAACCCGGATTGTCCCTGCCGGGTTGTTTGGAGGGATCACGTTGAGAAAAACCTGGCCAGTCAGGTCACCAAAATCCGCCGTCAAGTCCGCGGCAATTCGACACCCCCAGGTTCTCCGCGAAAACAAAAGCGACGTCGCTGACAGCGTCTGTCCAAGGCAAACCCACCTTTGTTTGGTACCCCCACCCTGAATCGAACAGGGATCTGACGTTTAGGAAACGCCAGCTCTATCCATTTGAGCTATGGGGGCAGCCATGAATCGCAGCATAGGGGCAAAACCAGCCATGCGCAATTCGTCTTTGCGCAAAACAAGGTGATTGTCCCGCAACCGGGTACATGAGATGATTTCCGCGCCGGATGAGCGTTAAGGTCAAAATTTGCGGCATCACGAATGCGGCCGATGGCCTGGCCGCCGTCGAGGCGGGCGTTGACATGCTGGGGTTCATTTTTCACGAGCAAAGCCCGCGTTACATCACACCCGCAGCCGCGTCCGGCATTATTCGCCAACTGCCGCCTTCCATCATCAAGACCGGTGTGTTCTTTGACGCGCCGCCGGAGTTTGTGTTTGCGGCCATTAGCGAATGCGAATTAAACCTCCTGCAATTTCACGGGAGCGAACCGCCGGAATATTGCCTGCAATTTGGCCTGATGAGCATGAAAGCTTTCCGTGTCCGGGATGCGGCATCGCTGGAGAGCTTGTTGGAATATAACACCGATGCCTGGTTGCTGGACGCCTACGCGCCGGGAAAGCCGGGGGGAACCGGGGCAACCTTCAATTGGGACCTGGCCATCGAGGCGCAGCGCTGGGGCCGGCCGATTTTCCTTGCCGGCGGATTGACTCCCGCGAACGTCGCCGAAGCCATCCGGCGGGTACAACCCTACGCCGTGGATGTGTCGAGTGGGGTGGAAACAGCGCCTGGGAAGAAAGATCACGCCAAAATCAGGGCGTTCATCCAGGCCGCAAAATGAAACTTTATTTGGCCCTGGCTCTGCTTGTCCTTGCCTCTGTCTCACTGGCATCGGAACCAGCCCTTTACCATGACGGCTGGATTGACCTGAACAAGAACGGCAAAAAGGACATTTACGAAGATCCCGCCCAGCCAGTCAACCGGCGCGTAAAGGACTTGCTGAACCGCATGACGCTGGACGAAAAGATCGGCCAGCTGACCATGGGCGACAATTTTCAAATCGCCGAAACGCGCTATGCGGAGCGTCTCACCAACGGCGGCATTGGTTCTTTTCTCGATTATTCGCCTGCCATTGAATCCCCTGCGCTCAGAAACCGCCTTCAGCATATTGTTGTGGAGCAAAGCCGGCTGGGGATTCCGTTTATCCTCGGGCACGATGCGATCCACGGGTTTCGCACGATCTTTCCGATTCCGCTCGCACAAGCCTGCGCGTGGGAACCGGACCTTTTCGAGCGGACACAAGCCATTGCCGCCCGGGAAGCCGCGGCGGGCGGCGTGGACTGGGTCTTTGCGCCCATGGTGGATTTAGCCCGCGACCCTCGCTGGGGCCGAATCGCCGAAGGGTTCGGCGAAGACCCGTGGCTGGGTTCCCTTTACGCCGCCGCCAGCGTGCGCGGTTTTCAGGGAACAAACATTGCCGCGCCCGACCGCGTGGTGGCGTGCTTGAAACATTACGTCGGCTACGGAGCCGCCGAAGGCGGCCGTGATTATAATGCCACTGAAATTTCGGAGTTTACCCTGCGCAATTTCTACCTGCCACAGTTCAAAGCCGGCGTGGATGCGGGGGCGTGGACGCTAATGAGCGCGTTCAACGATCTCTCCGGCACACCGGCTGGCGCCAACCGCCACACGCTCACTCAAATCCTTCGCAATGAATGGAAGTTCCCGGGCTTCGTCGTCAGCGACTGGGGCGCCGTGGAACAACTGACCGCCCATGGCATCGCCGCCGATGCGGCCAGCGCGGCCAGGCTCGCCCTCACTTCGGGTGTGGATATGGAAATGGTTTCGACCACCTATTTCCGCACATTGAAGAGCCAGGTCAAGCAAGGGCAAATCCCCGAAAAAGTCGTGGACGAAGCTGCCCGCCGCATCCTGACGGTCAAATTCGAGAAAGGGTTGTTTGACCATCTTTATGTGAACGAGAACCTCTGCAAAACAGCTTTCCTGCGGCCGGACGCGCTGGCGCTCGCGCGCGAAGCGGCTTCAAGCTCCTGTGTCCTGCTGAAAAACGACGGGGGTGCGCTGCCGATTTCGCGCCAGGCAAAGAGCGTCGCCCTCATTGGCCCGCTGGGTGACGACGCCGCGGAATTGCTGGGTTGCTGGTATTCACGCGCCCATGCGGAGGACATTACCTCCCTGGCCGCGGCGATCCGGGCGAAACTTTCCCCGAACGCCCGGCTCACGGTCGCGCGGGGCTGCGCCATCAAGGAAACCGGCAAGGACCGGTTCCGTCCCGACGATTCTCGACCGATCAAGGAGCAGGCCGCTTCCGGAAGGGAAGAAATCGAGCAAGCGGTTGCGGCGGCGAAGGCGGCTGAAGTCGTGGTTCTGGCCCTTGGCGAACCTCGCGACTGGAGCGGTGAAGACGCGGCGCGCAGCGACCTCAATCTCCCGGGGCGTCAAATGGAACTTTTCGAAGCCGTGGCCGCTGCCGGCAAGCCGATGATCGTTGTTCTCTTTAATGGCCGCCCGCTAACGCTGGCGTCCCTGCACGAGAAGGCCGCCGCAATCCTGGAGGCATGGCACCCGGGGATTGAAGGCGGTGACGGCGTCGCCGACGTGTTGTTTGGCGATGTTGACCCTGCCGGCCGGCTCACCACTTCCTTCCCGCGCAGCGTCGGGCAGTTGCCCGTTTACTACAATCATTTCAACACCGGGCGACCCGAGCTCGGCAATTACGTGGATGGCCCACGCGACCCGCTTTATCCTTTCGGCCATGGGCTGGCTTACACCACGTTCGAATACGGCCCGGTACAGGTTCACGCCGGCACTCTGCAAACCGAAGGGGCCCTCACCGCGACCGTCACGGTGAAAAACACCGGTACGCGAGCCGGCACCGAGGTCGTGCAACTCTATCTCCGCGCCCTCTTTTCGGCGGCAGGCACCCGACCCGTTCGCGAACTGAAGGGGTTTCAAAAGGTGCGGCTCAATCCGGGCGAGTCGCGTGAAGTTGCCTTCACGATCACCAGGCGGGAGCTTGGCTGCTATGACGCCGCCGGCCATTGGCTGGTCGAAGCCGGGAAATATCAGCTTTGGCTGGCTCAAAATTCGGCTTCCGGCCAGCCAGCGGAGTTTGAATTGGCGCAATGACGCCGGCCCGTTCCTTCTTGAGCTTTTTCGCCGGGCGGCTATGTTAGTTTAATGCCGATTTATGAATTTCATTGCGAGAAGTGCGGGAAGGACAGCGAGATCCTGGTTCGTTCCAGCAAATGGCAGGGAACCAAATGCCCCTGCTGCGGATCGTCAAAGATAGCCAAGAAACTGTCTGTGTTCGCCTCTGCCGTGGCCGGCAACAACCTGAATCAAGCGCCGGCCTGTGAAGGTGGAACGGGTTCGTGCGGCAACTGCTGCGGCGGCGGGCCCCATCACCATTAGGCCTCATCGCTACAGCCTTTCAACTCCTCATCCGCCGACAACCTCCCCTGCCCCGATTTTCCGCAAATCGGCGACCGCCCAGTCCGGCTCGAACCGTTCCAGTTCCTCCAGCGTGTGGCCGCCAGTGGCAACGGCGAGGACTTTGGCGCCGATCGCCCGCCCGCAACGAATGTCCAGCGGCGTGTCGCCGATGACGAGCACCTGATCGTTCCGCAAACGCCCGCCGAGGATCCGGCGGCCGCGCTCGCGGGCAATCGCGGCGATTTGGTCACGCTCCTCATGGTCGTCGCCAAAAGCGCCGACCCTGAACACGTCCCAGAGTTTGACGCGACGCAGCTTGATCTCCGCACCGAGACGGATGTTCCCGGTAAGCAAACCCAGCAGCGGCGGTTCCGGCAGCGCTTCCAGTTCGTGAATAAAATCCCAAACACCCGGGTAAACCTCCGTCCTACCCTGGCCCAGGATGTGGTCGAGCCAGAAGCTGTAGCGCTCGAAAAATCGCCGAAAATTCTCCGGTGTCGGCGGGATTTGGTGGCAGCCAAAGAACTCGCGGATTAAACCGGGGTCAGTGCGGCCGCCGAACTTCAATCGCTCAAATCCATCATTCGCGTTGAACTCGGTGGCAAACACTTTGGCGAAAGCCTTGACCCCGGCACCGCCCGTATGGACCAGCGTGCCGTCAATGTCGAACAGAACCAAGCGTACCATGCGCTGGAAAACTAGGCGGTCGGCGGGCCTGTGGCAATTGAAAGTCGGACCGCAACCGGCATTGCGCCACCTTGCTTTTGGCTCGACTCAGTTTATCGGTTCATGGTTAGATGATAAGCGCGGAGTCGGCCCGCCTGGTTCCTGGCTGCTCCGCCAATAGAGATGCGGAATTGCCGCTCGAAAGATGAGAATCAATTTAAAACTGTTCCGCGCGCATTTCGCAGTTGTTCTCCTTCTCGGCGCCAGCCGGCTTCCCGGACAAACGCCGTTCATCAGCGATTTCACTCCCAAGTATGGCTCGCCCGGCGACACCATCACCGTTTACGGCAACAACTTCGTGGCGGGCGACAAAATCACGTTTTACAACGGCCAGATCGCAGTCACCACCGTCACCGGCTCGGGCCAACTTACCGCCGTTGTCCCCACCGGTGTCTCTACGGGCCCGCTATCCATAACCGGAGGCTCGTTCAGTTCGAGCCCTTTCACAGTGGTATGGACAGGTCCATACATCACGGACTTTTCGCCTTTAGCCGGTGCCGTCAATGACACGATTTCCGTCAACGGCGTTCACTTCACCGGGGCAACCGCGGTAAAGTTCGGCGGGGTCAACGCCAGTTTCAGCCTCTATTCAGGAGGTACTAACCTTAATGCGACAGTTCCGGCCGGCGCCACCAACGCGCCCATCAGCGTGACCACGCCTCTGGGCACTTCCAATAGTCCGACCTCTTTCGTCGTCATCGGCGCGGGACCCTGGATCAGCGACTTTTCTCCAACCCAAGGCAGCTCCGGCCAGCAAGTGTTCATTAACGGGATCCATTTTACGGCAGCGACCAACGCGACTTTCAATGGCGTACCTGGAACAACCTTTTTCGTCTCAGGCGACACCCAGATTCAAGTCTATACGCCCGCGGGAGTGACAACCGGCCCAATTGCCGTTAACGCGCCCGCCGGTAAGTTCACCACCAGTTCCAACTTCTTCGTACCGCCGACCATCACCGGCTTTTCTCCCGCCACCGGCCGGGCCGGGACCAACCTGACCGTAACCGGAACGAGCTTTCTCGGCGCAACTTCGTTTTCGATTGCCGGCGTCGCCGCCACCATCACATCCCTGAGCAACACGACCTTGCAGGTCACCGTGCCCTCCGGGGCGAGTAGTGGTCCGCTGCTGATAACCGCACCTGCGGGCTCTTTCCCAACAAGCAGCAATTTCACCTTCCAACCGACAATCTCCGGATTTTCCCCCAGCATCGGCTCGACCGGAACCAATGTGACGATCACCGGATTCAATTTGAATGAAAACCTTTCCGCCGTGAAATTCAACGGCTCCAGCGCCTTATCCCCCATTGTCTTGGGGCCGACCCAGGTCACCGCGACCGTCCCCGCCACAGCGACCACTGGCCCGGTTTCCGTAACCACGTCCAACGGCACCTTCGTCACCGTCACGAACTTTTTCCTCCCGGCCAGCATCACCGGTTTTTCTCCCACCAACAGCCTGCCCGGCAGCAGGATCACTGTCAGCGGCCAGAACTTTCTTGGCGCGACCGCAGTCGGTTTTAACGGGTTGTCCGCGAGCTTCAATGTGACCAACAACACCGTTCTCGGGACGACGGTGCCGGGCGGCGTGATCACCGGGCCGATTAGCGTCACCGCGCCGGCGGGGACGGCCACCAACGCCGCCCTCTTCTATGGCGCGCCGGTCATCAACAGTTTTCTCCCCACCCATGGCCTCCCAGGCACCAATGTGACCATCCTCGGAACCAATTTTCTCGGCGCGTCCGCGGTGCGCTTCAACGGCCTCAACGCCCAGACCTTCCTGGTGAGCGATAATGGAACCATCAACGCAACTGTACCCAATAATCCCTCCTCGGGACAAATCGCCGTGGTTGCGCCGGCCGGCACCAACACCAGCGCCGGCAGTTTCACGATTGATTTCGCGAGCGACCTCACGATAACCGTGACGGATGCCCCCGACCCGGTGTTTGTGACGAGCAACCTGGTTTATACAATCGTTGTAACCAACACCGGCCCGTTCGCCGCGCCCAACGTCATGCTCACGAACACTCTTCCAAGCTCCGTGAACATTATCTCCAACATGACCACCACTGGAACATTGAGCACCAACGGCAGCCAGATTATTGGTTCGCTCGGCTCGATCGGCATCAACGGCTCGGCAACCGTGGCCCTGACGGTCGTTCCGACGGCGAGCGGCACGATCACCAACTTCGCAATCGTGGCGAGCGGCTATTCGGATCCCAATCCGGCAGGCAACACCAGCACCTTGCTCACCCTGGTCCTTCCGCTCCCGGTGCTCACGATCCAGCCTTACTCCGCAAATCAATGGGCGCTCTCCTGGTCGATGTTGCTGACCAATTTTAATCTGCAGGCCAAGACCGTCCTTTCGACCAATTACTCGTGGTCAACCATAACCACTCCCCCGTTCATTCTCGGCAGCAACCAGGTCGTAATCGAAGCGAATGACAGCGACGCGAAGTTTTACCGGCTCCAAAAATAGCGCCGCCCCTGCGCCACAAATCCGCAATTTAATGGGTTGCTTTTTTTCCCGGACCGCGCAATATCGCCTTGAATTTCCGCATCAACCGATGCGAGCGTGCGGACGGCCTGCCTGTTGAATGCGGGGTGTCGGGAGGCTGAGAATCCAATACTAACCCTGCGAACCAGCGGCCTGTTCGGCGCTGGTTTTTTGTTCTCCGCAAAGACGCAAGAAGAAAAGCCATGGATTGCGGAAGGGATTTAGCCACAGATGGCACAGATTACACAGATGGGGAAAAGAAATTCAGCCACGGATTGAAGCCGAAGGTCGGCCTCCCAGGATTGAACACGGATTTTTCACAGGAGGGGAACAAACATCGAACGGAAATCTCTCACGAGAACGCGGAGCGTCTTGGACTGCGGCAGTCCCTTCCGCCTTCGCGGCGCGCCAAAGCGCCGCTACGGCGCGACGGCGGCTGCCGCTTTCGGTTTGGTTGACACTTGACCTGTTCCAACTGCTCCATCTTGGCTTCCAGCCTGCCGCTACAGAAATGTGGCGGGAGTTGATAGTTGAACGCCCCGCCGGAAGGCTTTATGTTCCGCGCGATTTTATGGCACAAGCTGAAACTTCATCCGAGACACCCGCCGGCCTTGGTTTTTCGATGCCGGCGGAATGGGAGAAACACGAAGCCACCTGGCTGGGCTGGCCCCATAATCCGGGCGACTGGCCCGGAAAACTTGACACCATCCGATGGGTTTACGGCGAAATTGTCCGCAAGCTCGCCATGGGCGAAACCGTCCGCCTGCTCGTCAGGAACCAGGCCGAGGAAAAGCGCGCGCGCCTTGTCCTTCGTGCCGCCCACGCCGATCCGGGCCGGGTGAAATTTGTCGTCCATCCCACCAATCGTGGCTGGATGCGCGATAGCGGACCCATCTTCGTGAGGCGAAAATCGCCGCAAGGCGGAATGCGGCAGCAAAGACCGGAAACGGCGATTGTGCATTTTCATTTCAATGCCTGGGCCAAGTACAGGGACTGGCAGAAAGACCGCCGCGTGCCCGAAACCGCCGCGAAACTGCTGCGCAAACGCCTGTTCCATGCGCAATGCAACGGCAAGGACTTCGTCATCGAGGGCGGGGGCATCGAGGTGAACGGGCGCGGCACCCTGCTCACCACCGAGGAATGTTATCTGGCGAGGAAAATCCAGGTGCGCAACCCCGGCCTCGGGAGGAAGGACATCGAGGAAACGCTCAAGCAATATCTCGGGGCGACCAATATTCTCTGGCTGGTTGCCGGCCCCGCCGGCGATGACACTCATGGCCACATCGACGACATCTGCCGGTTCGTAAACCCGCGGACGGTGGTCCTCATCCGGGAAACCAACCGGCAGGACATCAACTACCGGCCGCTGGCTGAAAACTGGGATCGAATCAAAGATTTGCGGCTCGAAGACGGTTCGAGGCCGGAGGTTGTGCCGCTGCCCATGCCGGCGCCGCTGCACTTCGGGAATTACCGGCTGCCGGCCAGTTACGCGAATTTTTACATCTCGAATGCCGCGGTTCTCGTCCCGACGTTTAACGACCCGAACGACCGCATCGCCCTCGGCACACTGAGCGAACTTTTCAAGGATCGGCCCGTTGTTGGCATCCACGCCGTTGATCTGGTGCTCGGTTTTGGCACCTTGCATTGCCTCACCCAGCAACAACCGATGGGGCAGACCTGATCGCGCCCACCAAGGAATCATTGCGATTGGGCGGCTTTTAAGGTACTAAACCGCCATGCGATTCATCGGCGGCGTCATCGAAAAGCTGCAGCGGCACCCGAAGCGACTTGTCTTCCCGGAAGGCGCCGAACCGCGCGTGCTCCAGGCTGCCCGCCAGTTTTATTCGCTCCGGCTCGGCGCGCCCATCCTGCTCGGCGACCGCAACCGCATCCGGGAAACGGCCACGGTGTTGAAGATTTCACTGGAAGGCATTCGCATCGTGAATCCCGCCGAAAGCGATGAGCTCGATAATTTCACCCGCCGCTTCGAGGTGTTGCAGCGCTACAAAGGCATGAAAGGGTTTGAAGCGCGCGAGGCCATGCTGCAGCCGAACTATTTCGCCGCCATGATGCTGGCGATGCACCAGGCCGACGGCTTCGTCGCCGGCGCCAACCAGACCACCGCCGGCGTGCTCCGGCCCCTGTTTCAAATCATCAAAATGGCGCCGCAAACCGCAACCGCCTCCAGTTGCATGGTCATGGAGGTGGAGGACTCGCGCTTTGGCGAAGACGGCGTTCTTTTCATGGCGGATTGCGGCGTCATCGAAGACCCCACGGTCGAACAGCTCTCTGACATTGCGGTTTCCACCGCGCAGTTTGCCCGCCATCTCCTCGGCATCCGGCCCCGGGTGGCTCTGCTTTCCTTTTCCACCAAGGGCAGCCTGCAGCATCCGTCAGCCGGCAAAGTCGAGGCCGCCACCGCCCTGGCGGAAAAGAAGGCGCTCGAGAAAAAGCTCGAGGCGGATTTCGAAGGCGAGCTGCAGGCGGACGCCGCCTTGGTGCCCGAAATCGCCGCCCGCAAATTGCCCGACAGCAAGCTGGCCGGCCGCGCGAACGTTCTGATTTTCCCCGACCTCAATTCCGGCAACATCGCCAGCAAGATGGTGCGCCACATCGCCCGCGCCAACGCCTACGGCCAGATCCTGCTCGGGCTGGACCGTCCCGCCGCCGATGTCTCCCGCGGCTCGTCCGCCCATGACATCCTCGGCGTCGCGGCAATCGTCGGCGTCCAATCCGTCGATTACGCGAAGCTCTATCCGGGCGCCGGTGAAAAACTGCCGGGAGACGATCTGAACCCATAACTCAAACTCGAATATGCCACTACCCATCAACCCTGCGCTAAAAGATTTGCCCGTCTATCAACCCGGCCGCCCGATCCAGGAGGTCGCGCGCGAGCTCGGTCTGGACGCCGGCAACATCATCAAGCTCGCCTCGAACGAAAACCCGCTTGGCCCCTCGCGCCTCGCCGTCGCCGCCATGCGCGACGCCATCAGGCACGTCAATCTTTACCCGGACGGCAACTCCTTTTATCTGAAGCAAAAGCTCGCCGCGAAACTTGATATCACCCCCGCCAACCTCGTCCTCGGCAATGGCTCGAACGAAATCCTCGAATTGCTCGGCCATGCGCTGTTATCGCCCGGGGCCGAAGTTGTCGTGTCCCAGTATTGCTTTGCGGTTTACCCCATCGTCACCGCCTGTTCGGCGCCAAGCTCGTTGTCGTGCCTGCGAAGAACTACGCCCACGATCTGGACGCGATGCTCGCCGCCATAACCCCGGCCACCCGCATTGTCTTTGCCGCCAACCCTAACAACCCCACCGGCACGGTCGCCACCCGTGAAACCCTGGCGCGCTTTGTCAATGCCGTGCCTGAAAATGTGCTCATTGCCCTCGACGAAGCCTACGTCGAATTCCTCGACAACCCGCTGGACCTGGTGCCTGAGCTCCGGAGCGGCCGCAAGCCGAACCTCCTCCTGATGCGGACCTTCTCCAAAATCTACGGCCTTGCCGGCTTGCGCCTCGGCTTCGGCATCGGCCATCCCGGCCTCATCGCCGAACTGGAGAAAACCCGCCAGCCATTCAACATCAATGCCGTCGCCCAGGCCGGAGCGCTCGCCGCGCTGGACGACACCGCGCATGTCACCAAAACACGCCGCAACAACGCGCGTGGCCTGAGGTTTTTCGCCCGCGCCTTTCGCAAGCTCGGCCTCAAGTTCGTCCCCTCCTCGGCCAACTTTGTCCTCGTGCATGTGGGGGATGGCCCGCGCGTCTTTGACGAAATGCAGAAGCTCGGCGTCATCGTCCGCCTCATGGCCAGCTATCAACTGCCGGAGTGGGTCCGCATTTCCGTCGGCACGACGAAGGAAAACAAGCGCTGCCTCGAAGCGCTCAAATCCGTTCTCGGCAAATAGAGAGAACCCTGAATATGGACAAAGTCACTCGATACGAATGGCACGGCAGTGAAATCATCCTGATTTTGCTCTGCATCCTGGGCATAACGATACCGTTCGCGGTGGTGTATTTCATGACCAACCTGCTAAGAATCGAGACCCAGGTTGCCGATGGCACGAAGTTGTCCGAGTTTTTGCAGGCTCGAAAATAGGCGCCTTCGCATGCCCAACCTGCAGCGTGCTGCAGGTTATCCTCATATTTCCTTGCGCAGCCGGAGTGTTCGACTTGAACCTGGTGGGCGGTTGAACATGGGATCCTTGTTCGCGAAAAACCGGCCTTGTCGGGATGTGTCGAGAGAGTTTTATTCAGGCACCGCTTCCACAGCCAGCCAGGCCCAGGTCGCGACCACCCCGCGCGGGCCGCGATGCCGGTCGTCATAAGTCCGCATGGCCTGCCGCAGCCGGCCGGGACCGAGCCGCGCGCGGCCGGTAATGCCGCTCCGGTGCATGGCGCCGACCATGTCCAGCGCCGAGGGAAACACGACGGAGTCCACCCAGAACTGCCGCCGGCGCACGCGCAAGCCCGCCCCGGCAAACACGCGGCACCACCCGTTCTCATCCCGCCACCGAACCGGGCTTTCCTGAATGATGGCGCGCCATTCGCTCAAGCATGGCTCGCAGGGAACCGCATGCACCATCCGCCCGCCCGGCACGAGCGCGGCTTTCCACCTGCGCAGCACGCACGCCTCCTCATCCGCCCATTGCAGCAATCCGGAGGAAACCTGCAGCTCCGCCCGCGGCACGGGCCCCTGAAACGCGTCCAACTCCGACCACCTGACGGCCGGTATCGCCGCGCGGCCCAATGACACCATCGCGGGCGAGGCGTCCGTGGCGTGAATGTTCGCTCCTCCAATGACGGAAAGATGGCGCGTCAGCGCCCCGGTTCCCGCCCCAAGCTCAAGCACGCCTTCTCCGGGCGCGATTTGGATGAACCCGGCAACGCGAGCCGCAAACGCCCGCTGCGGCGCCGCGTTGGCGTCGTAGGAATGAGCGCACTTGTCAAACCGCATGCGGTTCCTTCCTGATGGCCCCCAGCAGTTCCTCCGCCCGATGTCCCGCGCCGGGCGTAATTTGACATCCGGGCAATGCCCGCACGACCGCGTCCGCATCGAGCAGCGGATCCGACCCGCCGATGACCGCCTGCCACTTCTCCGGCAATCCGCCGGCGGCAAACTTGCGCAGGGCCGGTGAAGCGTCCTGGGCCAGCAAATCCAATCCAGCCAGCAAGTCCCCGGTTGCGTAAGGCAATTGTGCCGGCGCTTCCCCCAGCCCGGCGCGCGAATAAAAATCCCGCAAGGCGGCCACCGGTTCTCCCTGCAGCCAGCGCCGCAACCAGCGCACCTGCGTCTGTGAACAGCGCCCCCCCAGGCCGTGTTCCGAGCAGAAAGCCACGAATGGGGCAAGCAGCAGAACCCGGTTGTGGAAGCGGACACCGCGCGCCGCGGCCTCCATGACGTGCCACGCGCCGAGCGACCAGCCGGCCACATAATCGCATCCGGCGGCGGCTTCCGCCGCGCCCCGCACGGGAGGCAAAAAGGCATGGTCTGCGCCCGGCAGAAATCCCTCCGCCAACGGGCGCAAATCTTCCGGGGACACTCCCCAGCCGCCAATCCAGGTCACACGCATCGTCGTCTTTCGCATGATAACCGGAAGCGCGAGTCTGAAGGAAGGTTGAAACCCCGGGCAAAGGCGGTCCAAGCTGGACCGGCCCTCAGTGGTCGTCAATCAATCGCAAATCAACGGTGGACCGAATTTTGTCGAGGTGCGGCGGTTCCAGCGAAACGTCAGAAAACGCCAAAAAACACTTGCTCCGCGCC
>CAIQQM010000267.1 GCA_903873945.1 uncultured Verrucomicrobiota bacterium | reverse complement strand
GCACCCCGACATTGCCCATCACCCGGACCAACCCGGTCATGAACGCGGAATGGGGATGCAGCCGCTCTTCGAGTCGAATTTCGATCCGGTCCGCAGTCATGCCGAAGTTCACCGGGGGTGTCTGCACGGATTTCGCCAGCAGGAACTTCACGCCAAGGAAGAGAAGAAAAACAAAGCTGAATAATTCCATCGCCGACTTGACATACCCTTGAGTGAAAAAGGAAGCAAAACCGGTGAAAGCGATGAAACAGTAGATAACCTCCATCACCGTGGCACCAAGCCCGATCAGCGCCGCCCATTTAAATCCCCGGCGCACGCCCTCGTTCAGAATCGTCAGATTAATCGGCCCGACCGGAATGGACAACAGCAAGCCGCTCATGAAACCGATAAGGCCGGCCTGCAGAATAGGGAGAAAAGCGCCCATGCGGGATCACTGAGGCGAATTCGAGTCCGGCGCGATTTCATCCTCGTCCTCCTCCTCGATTTCGCGGCGCATTTTGCGCGAGATGCGCGGCCGGATAAAGCCGTAAAGGAGGTACAGGGTGAAAAAGGCGGGCAACACATAGTACAGGATTTTCATCTTCTCCTGCAGCACGAGGATAAAGCCCAAGAACAAAGCCGTGCCAATCGCCTTCGTGAAGGTGCTACGGGAGCGCAAGCCGAGAGACTTGAAACTGGGGTACTTGACCGTGCTTACCATCATGGCGGACAGGAAAACGAGCACAACCGCCAATAGATATTTCCAGTTCCCCAAGCTCCGATCTTTTTCGTTGAGTTCGATGATTAAAAGCGTCAGTGAGGCGACTAGCGCGGCCGCTGAAGGTATGGGAAATCCAAGAAACTCTTTGCCGCCCGAGCTGTCGGGCTGTGCCGCGAGGCAGTTGAACCGCGCAAGGCGGAACGCCCCGCAAATCAGGTATATCGAGGCGATAAACCAGCCCCATTCCGGGTGGCCCACGAAGACATCCCTCAGCACCACTCGATGGACCAGGAAAGCGGGCGCCGCGCCGAAAGAGATCAGGTCCGCCAAAGAATCAAACTCACGTCCAAAAGGGCTTTCGACCCCACCCATGCGAGCCACGCGTCCATCGAACAAGTCGAAGATGCAGGCCACCAGAATAAAGATCAGGGCAACCTTGATTTGTTGAAAATCCCCGCCGGAGAGGTCCGCTTCGACTATCTTTGTCAGCGCGACAAACCCGCAGAACAGGTTTCCGGCGGTGAGCAGGTTGGGCAGGAAATAGATTTTTAATTTCGGCTCAGCCGCGCCATTGACCGGCGGTTCGGTGGAAGAAGTCTGCATGGCAACTTATTCAAGCAGCGCGATCACGGTTTCGCCGCCGACTACCCGATCACCTGGCTTTACTTTGATTTTTGCGTTGAGGGGCAGGTAAACTTCGGCTCTCGAGCCGAACTGGATCAGGCTGATGCGCTCCCCGCACACGACCTCGTCATCCTTTTCCACCCACGGCACGATTCGCCGGGCGAGCACCCCAGCGACGAGGCGCACACCAAGTTTCTGTCCCCGCGGCTCGGCAGCTTCGAAACCCATGAGCACGTTCTCATTGTGAATGGCCGACTCCGTTTTGAGGGCGTTGAGAAACTGGCCGGTAGTATACTTCAGGAAAGAGACCTTGCCGCTAACCGGGGCTTTTTGCACGTGCACGTCAAGGACGGAAAGAAACATGGAGATGCGCTGGCACTCGCCGCCCATGACCTGCGGTTCGGTCGTCGTGTCAACGACATCTACCTTGGCGTGTGCCGGCGAAAGCACGAGATTTGCGCCAATGGGGACCCGCGCATTGGGATCGCGAAAAAAGTAGAGCGTGAAGAGTGCGAAAACCAGCCAGAATACAGCCAGAAAAGGAGTGACCGCCACTATAACAGCGCCGATAAAGGCGGCAAATACTCCAATCGCCAACACCATACCGACCGCAATAAACGATATCAGAATCAGTTTAAAGGCCGCTTTTCTGGCTTTGCCCGAATGTTTCATGCAATTCGAGGGTATGTTGTCCCGGACACGGAAAAAAGACCAAAATTGAAGCGGTTACGCCGATTTTTGAAACCACCCGCGCACACGGCCGAGGGCCTGGCGGCTTCACTACCGGCCTTCCAAGCTGTTGATAGCCTGCCGCAGCTTGCAGTCGATGGCGCGATGGCGCTCCGGCGCGAGGACTTTCCTACCGTCGATTTCACAAATGTAAAAACTGTCGATAGCCGCCCCTCTCTCGGTGCAAATCTTCGCCCCGGAGATGTCCAGCGCGAGTTGGTTGAAAGCATGCGAAATCGCATAGAGCAAGCCAAGGCGGTCTTCGGTTTCGATCTCAATTAACGTGCGCGTATCGGAGGAGTCGTTATCGAACCGGATCTGGGTGGGCAACTGCTCGCCTATATAAGCTTGATATGCTGGACGCGTGATACGCTGTTGCGCAATCAAGGCGTAAAAGTCCACTTCTTCACCCGACAAAGCTGCATTGAGCACCCGCTCAAAGATATCCCGTTGCTGGGCGCCCGCGAGGTTCCCGGTCTTGCCATCCGTCGCGAAAAAAGTGTCCAAGACAATGGAATCTGTGCGGGTAAAGACCTGTGCGCTGAGAATATTCAGACCCGCGGCGCTGAACGAACCGGCGATTTTTCCGAACAGTCCGGCACGATCCCACGTGCACACTTTCACGGTGTTGCCGCCCCGGTCCGGGTCGTTGTGCCATGTGACAACAGGTGCGAGCGGGTTTCCCACGTCTGAAACCTGCAGGCGCATGAAGCGCTGGGTGAGGAGGATATCGGTCAGAATCTCCCCAGCTGCGTGGATTTGGACATAGCGCGATGGCAGCGTGCCAAAATGTGCGCGCAATTCTTCCCCGGTCATTGTCGCTGGCATGAGACGGAGGACTTCCTCCATCAGCAGATCCCGCTGCTTTTCTTCCGCGCGCACGAACTCTCGGCCACCCGTCATCAGCCGCATCGTCTTGGAATACAACGACCAGAGCAGCGATTCCTTGAACCCATTCCACAACTTGTCGCTCGTGGCCTGCGAATCGACAAATGTGTGCAGGGTCAACAAAGCCAGGTTTTCGGGGTTCTCGATCTGGCGGGCGAACTCGCGGATCACCGCGGGGTCATCCAGATCGCGCCGTTGAGAAAGGCCAGGCATGAGCAAATGGTGCTTGATGACAAGTTGAAGCACGTGGGTGGTGGCGTCGTCCAAGCCGAGGCGGCGCGCCACGCGCAACGCCAACCCGCCGCTTACTTCCGAATGGTGCCCGTGCCCGTCGGATTTGCCGACGTCGTGGAGCAGCAAAGCCAGGTACAACAGGGATGGCCGTTCCAGCTTCTGAAACAGGGGCAGGTACGAGCTGTAGGGCGGCGCTTTGGCCTCCCAAACACGGTCCAGTTGCTCAAGGCACTTAAGGGTGTGCTCATCGGTAGTGTATTGGTGATAGAACTCGTGTTGCACCTGGCAGGTAAGCTTGCCGAATTCGGGCAGATATTTGCCCAGCAAATCCACCTCATGCATGGTCCTCACGATGCGGCCGACACTGCCGCGCTGGTTGAGGATGGTCAGAAAGGTTTTCCGCACATGTTCGTCCGCCAGAAACGAACGGTCTACGAGCGCCAAATTATTGCGAACCAGTTGCGCCAAATCCGGGTGTAAACCCAGTCCGCGCTGCTGCGCGTGGAGAAAGACGCGCATCAACCGGCGAGGCTGGTCTCGAAAAACGCGGGGCGTGGCGGCATGGATTTCACCATCGACGAACCTGAAGCCGTCGACGATCTCGCTTCTGCGCTTGCCGGCGTGGGGCAATAACGATCGAAAAGAGAGTCCCGGCAGCCCTCCTCGGGGCTGGGGCAACAAAGCCAAGCGCTGTTCCAGCATCCGCGTGATCAGGAAAATGTTGCGCGCGCAAGTGTACACCTCGCGCATGAACTTTTCGATGCGTTTGCTGGGTGACCGCTCGCGATAGCCGAGGTTATGCGCGACCGCGGGCTGCAGGTTCTTGCTCAACACGTCCATTGCCCGGTTGACGTGGTAATGAACTTCTGTGCGCGTTCTCAGCAGGAAATCATAAGCCGCTTCGAGTTGCTTGCGTTCACTTTCTCCGATAAGGCCGTTGGTCTGCAAATCCTTGAGCGTACGGGTACGGTACTTAAAGAAAGCCATCCACAGCAGGTTTTGAAAATCGCGCAACCCGCCACAACCGTTCTTCAGGTTGGGTTCCTGCATGCACGCCGAGTTGCCGAATTTGCCGCGCCGCACCTTCTGGTCTTCCACGCGCATGGCGATATATTCGGCTTCGTGACCGTTCACGCATTTGCTGATGAGAACCCTCTGGAACTTCTTGAATAGAGCCTCGTCGCCCACAATGAGCCGCGACTCAATGAGCGATGTTTTGGATTGCATGTCCGTGTTGGCAACTTTTACGCAATCTTCGATGGTCCGCACCGAATGACCGACTTTTAAGCCGATATCCCACAGCGGGTAAAGGATGCCATCGACGATCCTGGAGAGATGTGGCAGCGGCTTGCTGCCCGCGATCTGCCGCTCATGCAGGAACATGAAATCGATGTCGCTATGCGGATTGAGTTCGGCGCGCCCATAACCGCCGATTCCGACCAGGGACAGATGCGGGAACTTTTTCCGGGCTTGCGCCGGCAAAACGCCTTTGGCCGCAACCCACAGATAATGCAACAGGACGTCGAGGATGGCCGCGCGCGCCCGGCAAATCTCCATCCCGCCGGAACCAGCGCGGTGCAGGAGTTTGAGTCGATGAGTTTCCACTTTGAGGAAGGTTTTATAACGGGCCAATTCCTCGGTGGGGAGGCGGCCTGGCGGGAGCTGCAAACGGGCGGCGGCGCTGGCTTCAATTTTTTTCAGCAATTCCTGCATCAGGCAATAAGCTTGATAGCAAAAACCGCCGGACGCAAGCGCATGCCGGCGGCGTCAGCCCTTGTGACTTCCCCGCTGTTTGTTAGATTGACCGAGGAATATGTCCGCCGACTTCGATCCGGATGCCGCCCTGATGCTGCGCGTGAAGCGAGGCGATGTCAGCGCGTTCACAGAGCTGGTGGACAAATACAAGCAGCCGGTCATGAATGTCGTTTGCCGGATGCTGCGTGATGCCGCCGAGGCCGAAGACGTGGCGCAGAACGTGTTTGTACAGGTTTACAAATCCGCCCACCGCTACAAGGTGTCTTCGAAGTTTTCGACCTGGCTATTCACGATCGTGCGAAACCTTTGCCTGAACGAAATCCGGCGCCGCTCGCGCCACCCCGCCAGCTCGATGGATGCGCCGCCTTCCGACCAGGAGGATCAACCCGCCCCGCAATTCGTGGATCCCTCGGCTGCCTCGCCGCCGGACAGCATGTTGCGCGGTGAGTTGGAGGAGAAAATCGAACAGGCGCTGGCCGCGCTTCCCGAGAACCAGCGGGTCGCCATCCTCCTTTGCCGCCAGGACGAACTGAGCTACGAGGAAATTGCGAAAGTGCTTGGCTGCTCCCTGTCGGCGACGAAATCGCTTATCCATCGCGGGCGGGAAACGCTCAAACAAAAACTCAAGCCGTATTTGCGAACGGGGCTCTGGCAGGATCGAAAATGAACGAAACTTTTTTGGCGCCGCGGTTTTAGATAAGGACAGCCGCTATGACAAACGACCGGGTTTACAACCAATTCCGCGAGCTAAGCTGGAAGCGGAAGCTGACCACCTCCGAGGAAGCGAAGCTACGCGAATGGCTGGCAGCAAATCCCGCACAACAGGCCGACTGGGAAGCGGAGGTGGGTCTGACCGAAGCCCTTGGCCAAATGCCTAACGCGCCGGTTGCGACGAACTTCACAGCACAGGTTCTGCAAACGGTCGAACAGGAAGCCCTTATGGACATGCGCGAGCAAGAGGTGGGAGAGCTCGTCTGGCGGAAACGCTGGCGCTGGCTGCCCAAAATGGCCTTTGCAGCCCTTGTCTTGTGCGCCGGTCTTTTTTCCTATCACCAGGTTCAAGCTGCCCGACGCACGGCTCTTGCCGAAAGCGTAGCGGTGGTCTCGGAGGTGTCCTCGCTGCCCAGCCCGGAGGTCTTGCAGGATTTCGACGCCATTTACGCTTTGAACCAGACGCCCCCGGCCGACGAGGATCTGCTCAATTTATTGAAATGAGTTTGCTCAGCCCCAGAAGTCTTCGGCTGGCTATGTTTCTTGGAGTTTCCGGACTTCTCTGCCTCGCTTTGCCGGCTCGAGTCTCCAGCGCTCAACCGATTTCGTCCGAGCCCATGGCGGATGCCGACCTTGAATCGGCTGCGCTCGAGATTATATCGCCGGTCAGATCCCCGGTGGATGTCTTTCGGGAACTCCTGGCGATGGATGCTGACCAACGGGATGACTTTCTTGCCGACAGACCGTCCGAAGACCAGAAACGCATATTGGCCAAAATCCGCGAATACGAATCACTCAAACCCGACCAGCGCGAGCTCCGCCTTCGCGTCACAGAGTTACGCTGGTATCTGCTGCCGTTGATGAGCACATCCCCGGCCACACGTCAGGCGCAACTGGGCCTGATTCCGGCCCTGGACCGGAAACTGGTCGAAGACCGCCTAGGCGTATGGGATATATTGCCCCCTGAACTGAAAAAGGAGCTTTTGGAAAACGAAGCCGCCATCCGCTATTTCACCGAACTCGCCTCCAGCACGGAAGAGCAGAAGCAGAAGATTCTGGAAGGGCTATCCCCGGCCCGGCGAGCAAAGCTTGAGGAGGGGATCTCGCAGTGGCAGAATCTCCCGAAGAGCCAGCGCCAGAGAATCGCCGCGCGTTTCAACCAATTCTTCGACCTGACATCGGAAGAGAAACAGAAGGCGCTTAACACACTATCCCAGCCAGAGCGCCGACAGATCGAGAAGACATTGCAGACGTTTGGCCATTTGTCCGCAGCCCAACGCGCCCAATGTATTCGCTCGTTCGAGAAATTTGCCAGTCTTAGCCTCGAGGAACGCCAGCAGTTCTTGAAAAATGCCGAGCGCTGGAAATTAATGACTCCTGACCAGCGCCAAGCCTGGCGCGATGTGGTCACAAAATTGTCCTCCCAGCCCCCCATGCCCCCCATGCCCTCCGACTGGAATGAGCCTCCCTCACCGCCCAGTTACCGGCCCTGGCTACCCCCACCGCTGCCGCCACCCGACACATCTCAGCCGGTTCCATCACCAACCGCCAGCCGGAGCTGATGAGGCAGTCTGGGCAGCGAACGTCTGAACGAAGGTTTTGCGCAGGAATAATTCATTCTGGAAGTGGCGCAGTCCCGGGCAGAAACTCACTCTGGTCATTGAGGCGTGGTTTGACTCCCGATTCATCTTGATTCACTCTCTGTGCGGTGTTTAGAGCAGTTCCACATTACGGCCGTGCATAAGATAGCTTTTACATTCGGCCCGGCGCTTACCATCTACTGGTATGGCGTCATGGTGGCACTCGGTTTCCTGGCTGGCTTGTGGACCGCCGGTCGCCGCGGCTTGCGAGGAGGCTTTGCCGCCGAACAGATCGTCGATCTTGGGCCATGGCTTATCGTCGGGACAATCCTCGGCGCGCGAGCCCTTTACGTCCTTTCTTACTGGCATGAAGAATTCGCCGCTGCGCCCCTCGCCGATGTTTTCAAGGTCTGGCGTGGCGGTCTGGTGTTTTACGGCGGGCTGATTGGGGCCTCACTCGCATGTATTCTCTACACCCGGATCAAGCATCTTCCGCTCTGGAAAGTGGCGGACATTCTTGCGCCAAGCATTGCCCTCGGCCATTTCTTTGGGCGAATCGGGTGCCTGCTCAACGGCTGCTGCTACGGGCGCGCCTGCTCGCTGCCCTGGGCCATTACTTTCCCGGAAGGCCACGAGACGCATCCGAAAGGTTCACCAGCCACACCGGTGCATCCGACCGAGATCTACGAAGCTCTCCTGAACCTTGCGCTTTATGCCGCCCTGGCCTGGCTTTATAGGCGCCGGAAATTCGACGGCCAGGTTTTTGGCGTCTACCTCATAAGCTACGCGCTACTACGTTCGTTCGTGGAAATGTTCCGCGGCGATTATCCCCAGTATTACGGCGGATGGGCCACCCCGGCGCAATTGGTCAGTGGCGGTGTCCTCATCGTCGGCGTGGTTCTGCTCACGGTGTTGCCGCGCCCGTCGCAACCTCGTTGATGCCATGGCGGCGTTGCGGAAAGGCGATGGGGAACAACCGGCAGCGGCTGGCCCCGAATCGCATCCTCATTCCCTCGCAGCCCCCGTTTTGCTGCTAGCAGGCCCGACCGGTGTGGGCAAATCTGAGATAGCCCTCCTGCTGGCCGAAAGACTTCGCGGGGAGCTCATCTCCGTGGATTCAATGCAGGTCTATCGTGGCATGGACCTAGGCACCGCCAAACCTTCGCTCGCGGAGCGCGCCCGCGTCCCGCACCATTTGATCGATGTGGCGGACATAACCGAGCCGTTCGATGCTGCGCAATTCGCACGTCTCGCCCATCAGACAGTGGCTGACATCCAGCAGCGGGGCCGAGTGCCAATTTTATGCGGCGGCACCGGATTTTACTTCAAAGCATTTCTAGAAGGGCTGGGCGAAGCCCCACCGTCCGACGCTGCTTTGCGCGCCAGATTGGAAAAGGAACCTTTGTCGGATTTGCTGCGCGAACTCGCCGAGCGGGACCCGGCAACCTACGCGAAAATCGATCGCCAAAACCCTCGCCGTGTCATTCGCGCGATCGAGGTCATTCGATTGACGGGCAAGCTCTTTTCTTCACAGCGCGCTGAGGGGAAATTTCCAGCCTTCCAATCTCAGCCCGGCTCTCGCTTCTTCGGCCTCTCGCGGGTGCCGGGCGATTTGTGGAAACGAATTGACGCGCGTGTGGACGAAATGTTCCGCCTCGGGTTGGTGGCGGAAACTGAGGATTTGCTGAAGCGCGGCCTGGCTCGGAACAAGACCGCGATGCAAGCGCTGGGTTATCGGCAGGTCGTGGAGTATCTCGCCGGCGCTCGCCCGCTTCCCGAGACAATCGCGCTCGTCAAAATCCGCACCCGTCAGTTTGCCAAACGGCAGATGACGTGGTTTCGAAACCAGGCGCGTTTAGACTGGACAAACATAGACCCAGAAGCTGGCAATGAAGTGATCGTCAACCAGCTGGCGCTCAGTAGCTTCCCTTGATTCGGTAGAAGCCTCTTGCGGCGGCTCCGGTGGAAGTTGTGACGCGGAATTTCGAGTTGGCAATCAGGGTTTGGAAGGAAGCCGAACCATCGGCCACCCATGTTCCCGTCAGGTCCGTCACTTTCCACAACTGGAACGTCATGCCTGTGTTGTAATTCGTAACCGTGAAATCAATCTGGATTTGATTTCCCGGAAGCACAGTCTGGTTGACGATCTGAATGCCCGGCGGCGGTGTCGTGACTGTTACAGTAGCAGTAGGGCTAGGATTCAGCGTCCGGCTGTTAATCTGCGCGCGCACGTCCAACAAATAGGTGCCGGTGTTGGTCGGACAAAAAACAAACGAAGTGCCGGCGGAAACAGTGCTGAGGATGAAGTTCTGCGCCTGGTTCGCGTTTGTAACGGCGATATTATCAAGATAAAGCCCCACTCCAGTGGAAGTTTGGGGGTAGTAACTGCCCGAGGTGTAATCATAGACAAACCGGACCTGAATGAGTTGGCCGGCATAGGCGCTCAGAGAAACAGCAATTGTGCTGAAGCTTGAGTCTCCACTGCCTCCGCTCCCTGCCTGACTCCAGACATCCGACCACGTAACGCCGCCGTCGGTTGAGACCTGGGCCCGTGCGATTTGGCCTGGCATGGCGTAGCCAAGCCGCTTGGCGAATGTCAATTGACTGTTCGTACTCGGTTGCAGCACCGGGTTCAGCATTAGGTACTGGGGAGTCGGCTGCGGTTGTGCGAGGTGGAAGGAGTAGCTACCGGAGGCGACGGCATCGCTCGCCAAGACAGAGTAGCCGGCTGAACTAACCACCGTGACATTGGTCAATCCATTCTCGGCCCCTTCCACTGCCGTGTAGGCGGAGAGCTGTATTTGCCGCCATTGATAACCGGTGGCGGCCCCGACTGCTGTGAAGTTGTAAAGATTGCTCGTATTGAGATAGGCCGGGTTGGGACCTGAGATCACCGGGGGCGAATAGATGGGAGCCCAGTCCACTTTGACATTTGCCAGGTTGGAAACCGTAACAGCTTGCTGCGTAGTCGTCAGGCCATTCGCCGAAAAGCTCACGGTATAGTTGCCATTCGTGGTAACGGGGACGGCGTAGCCGCCGGAATCGGCGGTCACGGCATAGTAGCTCGAACCGTTTATGTTCACGGTGACACCTCCAATGCCCTCGCCCGTGTTATAAAAACCGTTGGTGTTGAAATCGTAATACACAACACCCGCAATCAAAGGTGTGGCCGATTGTTGGGTGCCGAAATCCTGTGTGATGAGTTGCGGCCCTACGCTGCCATTGGTGCCATCCACAACCCCCATCCCCGCCTCGCGGAAAAGCGCGCTGAGCATGTTATCGCGATGGCCCGGCGGCGTTTGCATGCCTCCTGTTCCGGGGCCCCAGTCCACAGCAAAGGCCGCATGACCGTCAAATACGCTGGTCGCGTATGAAAAAACATTCTCACCGGCGGTATAGTAATTATACCCATTGGTTAACATGCGATCCCAGGGAGACATCACGACCCCATTGCCGTTGGTCTGGTAATGCCCCTGGTACTGGTTGGTGAACATATCTCCGCTATGCCACCGCGCCGTCGCGAGCAGTTTCGCGTTCATCGCCAGCGGCGGCACTGGCGGATTCGTGCTGAACTCGCTCTGCATCAGGTTGGTATCTACGCCGAAATAAGAATAGGCTGAGAGCACATCAGCGTCTGTTGTAGTTGCCAAACGCACGCCTTCTGCGGTGGGGTTTGCCCGCATACGGTTGAGGTATTCGAGGTAGAGCTGTTCCTCATCCGTCGGCTGCCCAATCGAGTACAGGGTTGTGAAACCCTCGGTAGTTCCTTCCGAAGCCGGGGTCAGATCTCCAGACAAAAGTGTCCGCGGACGGATTTCCACCGGCAGTACCGGTGGCGGCGCTTCCAGAGTGGGTCCCAATTGCGGGAGAGGAGTAATCTGAGCCTTGGCGCTGAGGGGTCCAATGGCGTAGAAGAAAAGGAACAGGGCGATGCTTGCGTTTATTTTTATCACGGACGAGCCCGAACGGAGGGCGGTTTCATCGCAACTTAAATCAAATTATGGTGCTTCGCGCTTGCTTACCCAACGGCCTTTTGGAAACTGGCCAATTCCGCATCGAATTGGATCTCTCTGAATGATCCGGGTCGAATACAGAGTATAGCCAGCAATGCGCAATTGGCCCACTGGGTAATCCTCAGCATTTTCAATGCCTTGGCCAGAACTCTTTGGCCACATGTTAATTACATTGCAAGCAATTCTGTATCAACCAGGTGTGAACACCACAGCAACCGGTGATTCCAAGAATATCCTGAACGCATCCCAATCGACGATAAGGACAACCGACCCTCCCGACTGTCATTTTGCCACTGGGTATTCCGTGCGGCACCCGAATAACTGGTTACGTTTTATGACTTCGACAATGACGGGCGGCACCAGTTGTTCCCAGGAGGGATCGCCGGACTTGATTCTGGCCAGAATATCAAGCGAACGAATTGGCAGAAGGTCCCGGTTGAAGTTCCGGATGCTTTGGATGAGACGATTCTCGAGGAGGTGGGTGTGGAGATGTTTCAGCCTGAGTGGCACCTGAAAACTCTCCGCAGTGATTATTTCGCCGGTATCCACATTAAGGTGCGGATAAACATAAAGCCGCGCGGGGTTCTTGAAGAGCTGGCCCAGGCCTCCCAACAGCCCGCCCTCGCTCTCGTTGTAGAAGCTTTCGTCGAAAACTTCCCCCAACTTGGATGCGCCGATCGCCAAGCCGAGGGGTCGCTTGGTATACCGCGCGAGATAAGCCGCCAGTCGGTGAAACCGGCGGAAATTCGAGACCAGCACAGTTTTGCCCAGCGCGCTCAGCATGTCGGCACGTTGAAGGAAGTCATTTTCGTCAATAATATCCCCCGTCGTGAGATGGCGCAGGGTCAGTTCCATCAGCACAACCGGTTCTTCACCTTTCAATTCCGGTTCCTGAAGGAACTGTTCCAGGGCACGCTCCAGCACATCGAGAGTCGCTTTGGTAACCGGATGGAAACTGCCGCGTTGGACCAGCACGGGTTTTTGATATAACACCTCCGCCCATTGCACCGTCTCCCCCCTGGCCGTAAACATGGCCGCTTCTGTCAAGTCCTGCTTAACCAGTTGTACAGCCATCAGGCGATTATCGACCCGCGCGAACGCCGGCCCCGCAAAACTGATCATATCCACCTCCACGCGCTCCCACGTGAGATCATCCAACAGCAACGCAATGAGCGCCATCGGCTTGTGATACGAATAGAAGGTGCCGTGCAGGAGATTGACCCCAATGATCCCAAGCGCTTCCTGCTGGCGGACGTTTTCTTTATCCAGCATCCGCACATGGATCAGAATGTTTGAGGCATCCGCACCCGGCTCCGCCTGGAATTTGATCCCCAGCCAGCCGTGTCCCTCCTCCCTACGCGTGGCTACGGTATTGGCAAAGACAAAAAAGGCATTCCTGCCACCACGTTTGTCGTCCAGCCGTTCCAGCAGGAGGTCATACTCATAGTCCAACATGGACTGCAGGCGCTGGCGACTCACATATCGTTCTGTAGGACCGTAAATGGCATCGCTTATGGCCATATCATAGGCGGAAATTGTCTTCGCCACCGTTCCGGCAGCTCCTCCTACATGAAAAAACCAACGAGCAACTTCCTGCCCGGCGCCGATCTCCGCGAACGTGCCGTAGCGCTTCGCATCAAGGTTGATCAACTGCGCCTTCTGGCTCGTGTCTAGCTGCTCGTTTCCCATAACCTGTTGCGATCAATCTACAGCTAACAACCATTCCGAAAAGCACAGTTCCAAACACCAGTTGGTGCTAGGAGGCCGCTGCGGCACCGGGTGTGGGTTCCGAGTCCTCTGCGGTAGCTGCTTCCGCGGCTTCCAGGCTCGCGTAGTAAACACCCAGATTGTGCTGTGCCGTCTTGTCTCCCGCGCGCGCGGCGCGGCAAAACCATTTCACTGCTTCCCGCACATTCTTCAGCACACCGCGGCCTGTTTCGTAGCAAAGGCCAAGGTTACATTGGGCTGGCGCACATTCCTGCTCAGCGGCGAGTCGGTACCACTTCACAGCCTCTTCGAAATCCTGCGGCACGACCTGACCGGTCTCGTAAAATACCCCCAGATTGAATTGTGCCTGAGGTTCCCCCTGGTCTGCAGCCGCATGGTACCATTTCACAGCTTCAGCGTAATTTTGCGCCACCCCCTGCCCTGTTTCGTAAAGCACCCCCAAATTAAATTGCGCCGCCGGATCCCCCGCTTCCGCCGCCTCGCGAAACCATTTGGCAGCCTGTCCGTATTCCCGCAGCACACCCTGACCGGTTTGGTAGCAAACACCCAAATAACATTGAGCGGTGTGATCCTCCTGTTCCGCCGCGCGGCGAAGCCATTTCACTGCCTCAACAGCATCCTGTTGCAGCCCCTGACCGGTTTGGTAGCAAATCCCAAGGTAACACTGCGCCGATGGGTCGCCCTGCTCGGCGGCCTTACGCAGCTCATCAAAGGATTGCCAGGTGCGACGGTTCGGTTGTGCCATACTGCCAACTCACTTTTCCCAAGTATTCCGGACCGAACAGCCCACAGACGTATCAGCCCAGGCGCTTGCAGCAATAGAATAGGGTTAAACTGGCAAAATTCAAGCCGCGATTTGACCGCGCTTACGATTGGCTGAAGGCAAAGGCTCGCTTTGCTCGCAATCTCCCCCGGCTCCGAACGCCAGCTAAAATGGGCCAAGAAACGGATTGCTCGCGCGGATGAAGTGTCTTAGCTTGATGCCAGGTTGCGCGAGTAGCTCAATTGGATAGAGCGTCGGCCTCCGGAGCCGAAGGTTGAGAGTTCGACCCTCTCCTCGCGTACCAGCCTTCGCTCTCCGCTTCGCTGCGAGCTACGGCTCGGCAAGCCAGCCCTCGGAGAAGCGGAGAGCGAAGGCTGCCGCGCCGAAGTCCCGCCGCGCGGGACGGAGGCGGGCCAAAATGGATAAGCCGACATGACCTTCTTCTACGTCTACATCCTTCAAAGCGAAGTTGCAGAGGAAACCTTCTACGTTGGGTTTACCCAAGATTTGCAGGTCCGATTGAAAACCCACAATTCCGGACAGGTTCCACACACGGCCAAGTTCCTTCCTTGGCGGATCAAGACAGCAGTTGCCTGCACGGATCGCCAGCGCGCCATTGAATTTGAGCGCTATTTGAAATCAGCCTCCGGTCGCGCATTCGCCAAGAAGAGGCTGTAACAAAAAATGTCTTCGACTCTGTTTTCCCTTCAAAACACTCAGTCAACTCAATGGGTTTTGGGTAATCCGCTTTCTTCAACGGCTTGGGTCACGTTGTCGGAAATAGGGTGGAAACACCTTCCAAACCAGAACAACAACCAGAACAACGGCGGGGAACTGAGGGAAATGGGATTTTAGGCTGTCTGGCCTTACGGTTTTGGGGTTGTGGGGTTTCCATACGGAATTGACGGGGAAAATGTGCCCGGCACCGATTTGGGCGCAAATGGACCCCCATCAAACGGATGAACGTAAGAACGGATTACGCCAGACAATCCGGCCAAGCCCTGTGAGCGCATGCTCTATCACAACGAAACTTCGAGACAGCGATTGAAGCGGAGGGCGGTGGCCACTTCAACAGCCGGAGCAATTGGTTTGAAGCACGACCAGTGATTTTACCGTCCGCTGCTCGCGTGATGCCTGTATCGGTTTCAAACCGTCCAAGAAGGATGCGTCCGTTTTTGTCGCGGAAAACTTCACGGTTGCCTGAACCTGTTTCACAGTAGCCGATTATTTCCGATTTTCCGTTACGGATCGGTGCATATGCGCAACCGTGAATCAATCCGCCGGCTTATTTTTCAGGTGTTTCTACTTTTCTTTTGGCCTCTGGCGAATACAGTTTGAGCCATTCATGAACGATATTGATATTGAAAGTTTGAAAGGCATCGCCAACCAGTTGCGCATTCATTCGATTGAGGCGACAACGGCGGCGGGCAGCGGGCATCCCTCTTCGTGCTGTTCCGCAGCTGACCTTGTCGCGGCACTCTTTTTCGGCCACATGCGCTACGACCCCAAAAATCCTCACTACTGCAACAATGATCGCTTTGTTCTTTCCAAGGGTCACGCTGCCCCCCTGTTATATGCAGCCTGGGCGGAAACCGGTCTTTTCCAGGTCGGAGAATTGCTCAAGCTTCGCCAATTCGGCAATGACCTCGAGGGACATCCCACGCCACGGCTCCCGTTTGCGGATGTGGCCACAGGTTCGCTCGGACAGGGTCTGAGCGTTGGGGTCGGCATGGCTCTATGTGCGCGGCTCGATGATTTGGATTATCGCACCTATGTCCTGCTCGGAGACGGCGAATGCGCTGAGGGCGCCCTTTGGGAAGCAGCCTCGCTCGCCGGCATTCAACACCTCAACAACCTCATCGCAATTGTTGACGTCAATCGGCTCGGCCAAAGCCAGTCTACCGCTTTCGGCCATGACCTCGATGTCTACAAGAAACGGTTTGAAGCCTTCGGCTGGCGCACCGAGGAAATCAACGGGCACGACATGGAAGAAATTCTCGAAGTGCTCGCTGCCGTCGGGTTGGGAAGCCAGCCCCTCGTTATTCTTGCCAAAACCCTGAAGGGCGCCGGGATTTCGTTCATCCAGGACCAGGATGGATGGCATGGGAAACCGCTTTCAAAGGAGGAATCGCAAAGAGCCGTCGCCGAACTGCGCCCAATCTCAAGGTCGGGTATCGGGCGGCCAATTACACCCCCAAGCCGCCTTCCTGAACCGAAAAACGATGCCCCCGCCAGCTATCCCTCCCCGGCTTACAAACCCGGTGACACAGTCGCCACCCGCGAGGCATTTGGCAACGCTTTGCTCCGGATCGGCGGAGTTGACCTGCGTGTGGTCGCATTGGATGGGGACACAAAGAATTCCACTTACTCAGAGAAGTTTTTCAAGAAATTCCCCAATCGATTCACGGAGTGTTTCATCGCTGAGCAGAACATGGTTGGCGTTGCTACCGGTTTCAGCACGCGCGGCAAAGTGCCGTTTGTGTCCACGTTTGCCTGTTTCCTAACCCGGGCCTTTGACCAGATTCGGGTGGCAGGAATCTCCATGGCCAACGTCAAGCTGGTCGGTTCCCATGTCGGCGTGAGCATTGGCGAAGACGGTCCGTCGCAAATGGGTTTGGAAGACCTCGCCATGATGCGCGCGGTCGTCGGCAGCACGGTGTTGTATCCGGCTGACGCGGTCAGCACCGAGAAACTCGTAGAGCAGATGGCCGTTCACAAGGGCATTTGTTATCTCCGCACTTCCCGCCCAAAGACCGCCATACTTTACAACAACGACGAGCCATTTCCGATTGGCGGCGCAAAGGTTTTACGCCAATCGGCCGGCGACAAAGTAACAGTGGTCGCCGCCGGTGTAACGCTTTACGAAGCTCTCAAGGCAGCGGATGCCTTAAAGGCCGAGGGTACTGGGATCACGGTCGTTGACGCCTACAGCATTAAGCCGCTGGGCAAAGACGTCATTAAAGCCGCCGCCAAAAAAACCAAGAACCTCGTCGTCACCGTCGAAGACCATTACGCCGAAGGCGGTTTGGGTGACGCGGTGGCGGGGGAACTCAGCGCGGATGGCGTCAAGGTCCAAAAGCTAGCCGTGAGAGAACTCCCGCGCTCGGGCAAGCCTGACGAGTTGCTCGCCAAGTACGAGATCGATTCCAACGCTATCATCAAGGCTGTCAAAGCATTGGTTTAGCCGCCACAGCGCGTCAACAGGGTTCGCAACGCCGGTTGTGATGCCTGAGTCGGTCGGCACCCCAGCCTTTTGGCTGGGACTGTATTTGCAGCTGCCTGAGGGAGTGGAAGCGCGCCCTGTTGTTACAAGCATCGTTGCCAGCAGCAAGAAGACAAAACTTTGACATGTGTGGAATTTAATCCAGATTTCCTACGCGGTCAGTTTTTACAAAGCCCGGCGGTATGCCGAAGACGGACAAATTCTTGAAAGGCCGTTTGCTCCTCGACAGCGGCCAGCTGTGTGGCTCTTTTTTCCAGCGCACCGTCGTGCTGATCTGCCAGCATGACGCTGATGGCGCGTTCGGCCTCGTGCTGAATCGTTTTGCCGGCCACAATGTGGGCGACATGATCGTTGCCGATCTTCCCGACTCCCTCAAAACCTGTCCGCTCTATCTCGGGGGCCCCGTCCAGCCATCCGCCCTCAGCTTCTTGCACTCGGACACTTTTGTTCCCGATGCCAATGTGATGCCGAACCTGAGTCTGGGCCATTCCCTCGATTCCCTGATGGGCATCGGCGAATCCTTTTCCCCCACCCGGAAGCTCAAGATGTTCGCGGGTTATGCCGGCTGGAGCCCCGGCCAGCTCGAGGATGAGATGAAGCGCAAAGCCTGGCTCACCCATCCCGCTTCGCTCGAACTCGTCTTCGACACCGACCCCAAGGAACTCTGGCAGGCGATCCTGCGCCAGAAGGGTCCCCTGTATAAGTTGCTTGCCCAGATGCCGGAGGATCTTTCCCAAAACTAGCTCGGTCAATGGTGGGCGTCTCTTCCCTCATCCATTCCCTGGTGGCTCTCAAAACGGCTCGGGAACATGACGCCCGCGCCGTCCGGAGCTTCCGGACGTGCCCCTCTTGAATGGCTTGGGATATTTTGTCGCCGTTGCCTCGCCCTCTTTCCTAGGCTTGCCGCCCTCAATGCCGCGCTTGAGTTCACGAATCTGATCCCGCAGCAGCGCCGCCTTCTCGAACTCCAGGTTGTTCGCCGCCCCGAGCATTTCCTCTTCAAGCTCCCTGATCGTCTCGTTGATATCCACATCCACGCCCGATTCGCTCAGAACGGCGTGGGCCCGCCCGGTCATTTCCTTGCGCATCGAAAGGCTTTCCTCCACTGCGCGGATCACGCTGCGCGGCGTGATGTTATGCTCCTTATTGTAGGCCTGTTGCTTCTTGCGCCGATACTCTGTCACCGCCAGAAACTTCTGAATGCTCTGCGTCATGATGTCGGCGTAGAGAATCACTTCGCCGTGCAGATGGCGTGCCGCCCGGCCTGCCGTTTGAATCAGGCTCGTCGCGCTCCGCAGGTACCCTTCCTTGTCCGCATCCAGGATCGCCACCAACGAGACCTCCGGCAGGTCCAGCCCTTCGCGCAGCAGGTTGATTCCCACCAGCACATCGAATTCACCCTTGCGCAAGGCGCGCAAAATTTCCACGCGCTCAATCGCGTCAATTTCACTGTGCAAATACTGAACATTGATGCCGATCTCCCGCAGGTAATCGGTGAGTTCCTCCGCCGTGCGCTTGGTTAGAGTTGTCACCAGCACCCGCTCCTTAGCGTCGGCCCGCTTACGGCATTCGTTGATCAGATCGTCGATTTGTCCCGTCAGCGGCTTCACGGTTGCCGCCGGATCGATGAGGCCCGTGGGGCGAACGATTTGCTCCACCACATGGCCCTCGGACCATCCCAGTTCCCGCGGACTTGGAGTCGCGCTGACGTAAATCGTTTGGTTTTGCAGCGACTGGAATTCCTCGAAGTTAAGCGGGCGATTGTCCAGTGCACTCGGCAGGCGGAAGCCGTAATTCACCAGCACCGTCTTGCGCGAACGGTCGCCCTCGTACATCCCCCCGATTTGCGGCACCGTCGCGTGCGACTCGTCGATCACCAGCAGAAAGTCCTTCGGAAAGAAATCAAACAGCGTGCATGGGCGCGACCCCGGCGGCCGTCCCGCAATGTGACGCGAATAGTTCTCAATGCCGGAGCAGAAGCCCATTTCCTCCATCATTTCCAAGTCGTACTCCGTCCGCATCTTGATGCGCTGCGCCTCCAGCAGTTTGCCTTCTTTTTCGAACCACGTAATCCGTTCGCCCATCTCTTCCCGGATCGCCAGCAGCGCCGGGCGCAGCTTCTCGGCCGGTGTCACAAACTGTTTACCAGGATAAATTGTCACCGCCTCGGGCGTTTCGGCTTTATGGCCCGTCAGCGGCTCGAAACGCGTGATGCGCTCGATCTCCTCGCCGAAGAATTCCACCCGCAAAGCGTCCTCCCGTCCCGCCGGGCAGAGCTCCACCGTGTCCCCGCGCACACGGAACTGGCCGCGTTGGAATTCGATGTCGTTGCGCGTGTACTGGAGGTCCACCAGGCGGTGCAGGAATTGCTCGCGGCTCATTTGCATCCCGGCCCGAATCGGGATGACCATCGCCTCGTAATCTTCCTTGCTCCCGATGCCGTAGATGCACGAGACACTCGCCACCACCACCACATCCTTGCGCGAGAACAACGAGCTCATCGTCGAGAGCCGCAACCGCTCAATCTCCTCGTTGATGCTCGAATCCTTCTCGATGAACGTGTCCGTGCGCGGAATGTAGGCTTCCGGCTGGTAAAAATCGAAGTAGCTGACGAAATACTCAACCGCGTTGTTCGGGAAGAAACTCTTGAATTCGGCGTAGAGCTGAGCAGCGAGCGTTTTGTTGTGCGAGATGACCAGCGTCGGCCTGTTTACGTTCCGAATAACGTTGGCAATCGTGAACGTCTTTCCCGAACCAGTGACCCCGAGCAGCGTCTGGTGCTTCGCTCCGGACAACAACTCCTCGGTTAGCTTCGCAATCGCTTGCGGCTGCTCGCCGGCGGGTGCGTATGGCGAAACCAGTTCGAACATCAAAACTGAAGGTACGAGCGCCCGCAGCGAGAGTCAACGCACCCGGTTCAGGGGGAGGCGGCGGTTGCTCGTTGCGCAAAGATTATGGGACCCCTTTCCGGCGAAAGGTTCGTTAGGCGTTTCTCACTGTTTTTGAATGAGAATTACTCCTGCAAGCAATAATGCCGTTCCCAGAACGCGAGACGCGTTGAGTGAAATCTGGGCGATACCAAATGAGCCAGTAGAATCCAGGATGAGCGCCGCAAGCATCTGTCCGGTAATCACCAAAGCAAAAACTGTCGCGGCGCCTAATTTGGGGATGGCGATCAGGGACGCCACAAGGTAGTAAACCGCAAATACCCCGCCGAACCAGGCCCATTTGGGAAGAGAATTAAATGCGGGAATGGTGCCGCGGTTAGTCGTTCCGCTGGCCCACAACAGCGCCAGCGAAAGGAGAGTTACCACCACCGAAATGATCGTGGCTAGAACCGGAGAGCCGGTTGACGTTCGCAAACGCGCATTCCAAGCCATCTGCATGGTAAGTCCGGCTCCGCCGAGCGCGACGAGAAGAAACAAGACGAGTCGAGTAAACATGCCGCAAGGGTGTGCATTATGGGAAAAAGCTGCAAGCGCCTAAAAAGCCCGAGCCGAGCGTGCCGGGCCAATGGCGCGTTATTGCTAACTGAGGCGCGAAACCTCCAAACGCGAGGCAGGAGATCGTCGGGCTGCCTCGGTTTTAGCGATTCTATTTCAGCTCTTTCTGAAATTGATTTTCTTGCCTGGCGCCCTCTAACATCATGGCCATGCTATCCAAGGTCTGTTCCGCTGCCATAAATGGCGTTGAGGCGTATCCTGTTGAAGTCGAGGTCAATGCCGGTTGGGGTGATACGTTCATTGTCATCGTGGGCCTGCCTGATACGGCCGTCAAAGAATCCCGTGATCGCGTTACAACCGCCCTTACCAATTCCGGGTTCAAATTCACCTTTGGTCGGACCACGATTAATCTCGCGCCGGCCGATGTGAAAAAGGAAGGACCAAGTGACGTGACTTCGCTTTTTCGGGCCACTTGCAGTGTTAGTCTGGGCCGGACGAAAGGACCAGACGATGAAAGGCAAACGATATACGACGGAAGACAAGATCCGGGTACTGCGAGAGGCGGACCGTGGCGAGAAAAGCAT
>CAIQQM010000266.1 GCA_903873945.1 uncultured Verrucomicrobiota bacterium | reverse complement strand
CGCAACTCTGTCCATCCCTGGCTCCGGTCGGGCTTCGCCCTCCCTCCGCCAAGGATGGACAAAATCAGAACAAAAACATAACATCAACCAAGTGCTCTGACTAACTCATGGAGTGGTACAAAAAAGTGAACCCGGTCACCGCCACCGAATTTCAAGTGCAGGGTCTGGAACTCGATTGGGTATGCGTAACATGGGACGGCGACTTTCGATTCAACGGATCGGACTGGAATTTCCACGACTTCCGCGGTAAGCGCTGGTGCAATATCGGGAATCCGGACAATCGAGTTTATCTCCGGAACGCTTACCGAGTTCTTCTAACCCGAGCGCGTCAAGGCATGGTTATTTTCGTCCCACCCGGCAATGCCGACGACCCGACTCGTTCACCAGCTTTTTACGATTCGACCTTCAATTACCTGAGAGAATTAGGCATCCCGCAGATTGCGTGATTGAGGATCGTTAATGATAGGAGTTGCTTTTGCGCCTCGCCGATTTCTTGACGCTGCGCAGGTGAAGGCTTTCGGTTCCCCATTTGAGCACCTGGAACGAGCTGGTGAAATCATCCGTCCAGAGACGCACCCGGTCGCAGTTGGGCTCGGGCGGACGGTTAGCCTGGCGCTGCGAAGCACGCTGGTGGATGGCGAGGCAGGGCGGTCGCGAGGTGACTTCGGTAAATCCCGGGAAATTACCATCAGCGGGCCCGCCTCCGAATCAACGGCTGATTTTCAGTGCCAGCCGGCAGCGATCCACACGCGGCGATGGCCGTGCCAGCCCCAGCGTCCATTCACCCAGACCGCGCCCGGATGCGGACGCGACGCCCAGCGGCCACCGACCCAAACCCAGCTTCCGCGCCATTCCCAACAGCCGCCAATCCAGATGAACGCAGGATCGGGCGAGACAGGAATCACTTCAACTTGTGGCGGCGGTGGTGCCGGTGCTTCCTCAACGACCGTTGTGCCGGGCGGAGGTTGCTGCACATAAACCGGGCGGTCGCGATAGACCACCTGGCGTTCCACGCAACCGCCCAATAAAGGCAGGCTGGCGGCAATCAAAGTCATTTTCACCAACGATGAAGGTTTCATAATAGGTTATTGGACGCGGTGACGGCCAAAAGGTTTCACAGTTTTTGCGAGTTTCAATGCGCCGCCGCCGAGTGTCCCGCCGGCCACATCGGGACTGCGCGGTCGTTAAAATTGATAAGAATTTGCTTTTTTGCGCCCGCGACATTGTACGCTGCGCGGGTAAACTATGTGGCGGAACATGAAGATGTGACGGCGATAGAGGCTCTGCGGATGAAACAGCGGCTCATAGAGAATCCTGGTGACCCGGAGCCCAGAAAATTCTTTAAAGTGTTGGACGAATACAAAGCCTCACTGAAAAAGCGATAACAGGGGCCGAAGGGGTTCAACATCCGTAATTGGCATTTGTTAATTTCGCTGCATTGGTCTTCAGATAGACCTCCATGGATTTTATGGTGGTCGTCTGTCTCATCCCAGACAACGCAAAATCGCTGAGCATCTTATAGTCCACACTCATTTTCCCAATCCTCAGGATGTGGATATGAGCACCTGGGATTTTCCACAATTGTCCCCTCACAAGGCTCTGTAAGGGTTTCTTTAATCCGGATGCCATATTAATCCGCCAAACCCCGGGTAGATGTAACGCTTTGAGACGAAGGATGGCTTAAAAACCGCATGGAGCCCAATTTTGTCTGTGTTTGAGGGTCAACCACTTTTTCGATTAGGGGAAAAACGATGTGCTCCTCATATTCGAAGTGTATGCGGGAATGGCGTATCGCCTCTTTGAGCAACCTCTTGGCCTTGGTCGAGTGCTGAGTGGTGTGTAACTGCACAAACTGGGCAGAAACTTCATTGTGGTCCTGGTAACACTTTGCAAATCGATTCTTAAATTTCGGGGCGGCAATTTGAGCCATTAGCAGCAAATCGTCTTCCGTTTCTGCATGGCGGTGAAGCATATCCTCCAGTTTTTGGCCCAATTCCTTGACTTCAGTTGCCGTTCGGAGTCCAGGTAGTTTCCGTTCCATCTGGTCAAAAATGCCCAAAAACGTTTTGTGTTCTGCGGTTAACGCTGTGGTGATCGGAATCATTGCCGTTACGATCGCACAGCAGGGGCAAATTTCAATTGGTGGATTTGAAATAACCTTCACTTTGCCCTTGTACCGTTCTGCCCATAGTTGGTATAATGGTAACTATACAGAGCTAAGGAGAAATTTGATGAAACAGAAAAATTGATAAGAATTTGCTTTTTTGCGCCCTCGACATTGTATGCTGCGCGGGTAAGCGCAGCAACGATGCGTGCGGCATTGGCCACCAAGTGGAGCGCGAACTGATGTTTATTCGAGCGTTGGCGAGGTGATATCGTTGGTTGCAGGGCTGAGGGCGCGGAACTTTAACCATAGGCCGAACATCGGCCTGGCATAAACACAGATTTCACAGAAAAAGAGAAGCGGTGGCGCGGTCGAATGCCCAAGTGCGAGGCGCTGTCCTTTCATCGTCCGATACTTTCTCCGGGACCAGCCAGCCCGACTTTCCTCCAGCCCGCAATGGCTCAGTTTTCCGACAGCAGGTCGCATCCGTTCACCATCAAGCATACAAGCAACGACAATGCTAACAACACGCACCATCACACAACGTTGGACTGCCCGGCGTTCATGTTCATGGCGCGCTGACTTGCTCCAACGACGGCAGCTTTTTGAACAAGTTCCGGCTCGGATCAAATTCCATGTTCAATGAGTTGGGTTCGGAGTTCAGATAGTAGGTGTAACTTACTTTATCGCCGATTCCGCTGCCGTTGTTAAACTCGCCGTATATTTTCCCGTATAGTGCGCTGACGATGTTCCCCTGCGCGTCCTCCTTCGTCCGCACGCGGAAGAAATAATTTTCGCCGTTGTCCAAATTCGTGTGATGCTGGATTTTGGTATTCTGATGCACCATGCCAACGGTTTCGTCGTATTGCGTTTTCTCCAACACCGGCTCGTAACCTTCAGTTGGAGCTTGACGCTCTACCCGAAAACCGCGAGGCAAAGGTGCTGCTTTGCTTCGGTCGGGCGGCCTGAACCCCAGCCTTCACCCAGTGGCAATATATTTTCAAATTGAACAACGGCTTGGGCATTTGACGTGACTTCGCTTTTTCGGGCCACTTGCAGTGTTAGTCTGGGCCGGACGAAAGGACCAGACAATGAAAGGCAAACGATATACGACGGAAGACAAGATCCGGGTACTGCGAGAGGCGGACCGTGGCGAGAAAAGCAT
>CAIQQM010000265.1 GCA_903873945.1 uncultured Verrucomicrobiota bacterium | reverse complement strand
GCACACCCGCCACGCTGTGGCGGGTCACTGTGGAAACCTGGCTTCGCTGCCAGGGCCTGATCGCCGTCCGCCAAAACCAGAAACCAAATGTGTCAGCCACTTCCCCAAAAATCTGGTCTCAGAATTAAGTTGGACCCACACGATTGCGGCGTTACTAATGTCCAGGGTCTGACATTCGGGAGCGGTTGTTGCAGTGCTCATAATCAATTTTTCTCTAGGTAACAATATACAACCCGTTGAGACTTCCGCCGCGCGGCTGGCACACAACCTGTCATTTTCCAAATTGAGCGATGGATGAAGGCACAGGGAAATGAAATTATGATTGGATTGGTGGGCCTGCTCGGACTCGAACCGAGAACCAAAGCATTATGAGTGCTCTGCTCTAACCAATTGAGCTACAGGCCCACGGGGTTATGGTTGCAGAAGCAACAGCAACTTTCAATAGCAGACGAGAAAAGTTGATGAGCTACGACGAGTTTGTCGTGATTTGTAATCAGTGAGAATTTATCCGCTGGCTTTCATCCGTTGATTCGGTCAGGCATTGATACAATTATGTGTGGCAAAACTAGCGGGCGACTGGACGAAGCAGGCTCAATTTCAATGGTCGCGGCCAGTGGGACGGTTTCGTTATCGCGGCATCAGCCTGATCACCGTGACCGATGATTTTTCCGCAGGTGCATGATGCCGTTCGTTTCCGGTTGATAATTTTGAAACCGAACTCTGGTTGTCCAAGGTCATACTGAAAACGTGAATGAGGCAAGTCACTTGTTCCGGCCAGCCAATTGATTGCGTATCCCGCCGCGAGGCTGCCGGCATTTGTCGTCAGATAGCCAACCGTCGGAAGTTGCGCGAGATCCCCGCCCCAATATACCGTGCCGTCCTCGCCACGCTTGGCCGCTTCCGCTGCCGCATCTTTCCGCTGTATTCGCTCATCGTCTGTCATGCACTCAACGGTAATTGGCCATGTGCTGACGCAATTGGAGCAAAAAGCACAGGGCAATTCGGGTGCATAGCGCGTTATCTCCACAAGTTGAGCCGTCACCTTGCCGTCGTGGCCTTCGGGCATGACACCGACATCAATTGCTGGCACAAGATACCGTGCGGCAATGTCGCCAAGCGCCGCACGCCCATGATGCGTGTCGGTGCAGCCAAGCAGTAAATCACATCTCAGAAGTTCACCGAGAACCTCCTCGTCGAGGATGTTTCCCACGAACGCTGTGATTCGTGCCGACGGATTGATTTCCCAAATCATTTCCGCCATCAACTCGATTTTGTAAGGCAGCGGATTCTTTTGCGTATGCACAAACCGGCTGCCGTGGATTCGCTCCAAATTCGAGCGGCCAAACCGTTGGTAATCCACAATCACAAACTCGCCGACGCCAGCGCGGGCAAGACATTCGATTGCGGGCGATCCAGTTCCAGAGCAACCGATGATTCCAACGCGAGATTCCGGCAATTTCCGCGCGGTACTTTTACCATACAATTGTTCCAGACGAGCCGTAACAGATTCTTCGTCGCTGTCCGAGTCGGGAATTATTGGCTTTGGCATTTCGATTTCGTCATTTTGTAATCGGGTATAGGGAAAAGTTGGCGTGATGAATTCCGAAACAGGAAACCATTTTCCTGATTCAAACGCGCGCCCGCTGAAAACGAGTTCCTCATTATCGCGACGATTCAAAATCAGACTGCAATATGGCCGCGAATTGCCATACGGTTCAAACAAGTCCGCAAAGTAACCATCCATGTCGTCATCAGATGGGCTTGGCGAAACGCCCCAGCCATGCGGATGCGAATGGGCGATGCCGAGGCCAAAAGGTGTGCCTTCCAGTTCTTTCAGCGCCCGCGAAATATACTGCGAGCGGAACGATACGATGGAGCTTTGCCTGTTCAAATCACCCGGCACCGGCGGCATCGCGCTTATAAAGGTCACAGCCAGTCCCCACGCCGTTCGCCGGTAGCCGAAGCGGAAGAAGCTGCCCCATTCACGCGCTGGGTGGCGCTGGAACAGTAATTTTTCAAACTTCTTCCGCTCCGGTTCGTTAATGCGAAACAGACATGAGCGCCTTGAATCGAATTCAGGGAATTTCATGTTCAGTTCGCTTTGTTGAGCCAGGACAACATCTCATCGTAATATGTGTGAAAACCATGACGATCCTTGTTCCACGCCGTTCCGTTACCGGTGTAAGGATGGATGCTCACATGCTGCCAGCGCCGCCCGCCGATGGTTTCAATTCCTTGGAACTGGCCAGGAACACGGTTCTGCAACGGTGAACCTTCTGGCAGATACGCGCAGTCAATGAAAGCCGCCGGATAACCGCCCGGCACTTTTACCAACACGTCGGAACTGCCCGCCGGATGTCCGGGTCGAGTTGGGATTCCCACATAAACGACCGCAGGCACTGGCTCGGTGAGCAGCGTGACATTCACTCCATTTTCGCGGAGAAGTGCAATTTCACGCTCAACCCGGCTCGATTGGAAGCCCGCGTTCACGTCGTTGCGGATGACCTTGAATTTCTCGCATTCGTGAATTTTGATTTTTTCCGCCAGACCGACCGGGATTTCTTTTTCGTCATGCTCGCCTTCAAGTCTGGAGACCGTCGTATTTTGCGGCTTGTCGTAAACGAGCGCGGCAATTTCCAAACCGGTCATTTCGGGTTTCACTCCCTGCGTTGAGTTGAACTTCTTTTTGTTGACGATGATCGTCAGCAGGTCGGTCCGTTTGCGCGTGCGGAACACTTCGCCGCCCGCAAGATTCACGAATGCGTCATCGCCGATGATTTCATCCGTCGGCGACTCGAAATCTTTGAGGAGTTCAACCTCATCAGGCAGATTGAACAAATCCCGAATCGAGCGTCCGTTTTGGTCCGGCTTCACGACGATTTCCCAGCGGTCGTCAACATCAATGACGCGCTTGGCTGGGGCTTCGCAGCCAGGACGCGTCTCAACGTCACATGTGGGCACGGAATAAAATACCGTGCCCTCGGCCAAATCCGCCGTCCCATTCTCCGGCATAATCACGTCATGCGGGGAGTTATGGTCGCGAATCAGCGCGTGGTCTTTTGGAATGTTCGCCTGCTCCTTGATGGCAGCCACCTTGACTAAGCGGCCCGGCATCGGGAAAAGTTGATCATTCACGACAATCGCCCGTTTCGGCGCAGGGCGACAATCTTGCGCGTGTTCCGTCACGGCATTGCCGTGACCCGCTTCTTGCTTTATTTCGTTCATAACTGATCTTGTAGCGGCGTTGCTGCCGCAGGCAGGTATGGCATAATTGCCAAACTGTAATCTAAACATGGAGCGCAGTGCTAAATTTGTCAAGCACTTGTTTAGCACATTGCTCCAATGCTGGATTCTGAAGGCAATGCTTGCGTTGTTTAGCGGGTGGGTTTACATTCAAACCGATGAAACCAAACGTAACACAGGAGCAGGGTAAATCCCTCGGAGCAGGATTGCGAACAGCGCGCGAGCTTCGGAAGCTTTCGTTGCGTCAGGTCGAGGAAGGAACAGGCGTCTCCAATGCCTATTTGAGCCAACTCGAAAACGACAAGATAAAAAAACCATCGCCGCATTTTCTTCACAAATTGGCGGCGCTATACGACATTGAATACGAGGTGCTGATGGAAGCAGCCGGATATTTTACGAAAAGGGAAAACGCGGGTGCTAGAACCCTGGCTGGAGCAGCCCTGAGAAGTTTAGGCAAATTGACGTCGGAGGAAGAGGAGCAATTGGCCGACTACCTTGCCTATTTGAGGTCAAAGCAAAAATAATTAATGAATCAAGACACCATCGACGGCGCGCAGGAAGTCGAAAAAATTGCGCGCAATGTGCTGATAGGCTCAAAGGCGTGGGGCAAGTTTCCCACGCCTGTCGATCAAATTGTCTCGTATGCTGAATTACAGGTGGCGAGCGGCGTGGACTTGAGTCAGGTTGAGCCTAGCTTTTTCACAAAAAAACTGCATTCGTTAAAACGGGCACTTTCAAAAGTCCTGGCTGCTGTTGATTTGCGAGAAAAAACTATTTATCTGGACCTCTCCCAGAGACCGGAACGGCAAAGTTTCAACAAACTGCATGAGACCGGCCACAAGGCTTTAATATGGCAGCGAGATACATATATCCATCTGGACGATGAAATCACTTTGGACCCAGACACGGATGAACTATTTGAGAGACAGGCAAGCTGGTTTGCTTCTGACGCATTGTTTCAGCTTGAACGATTTGAAGATGAGGCAGCCAAGCTGCCCTTGACCATCAAATCTCCAATCGCATTGGCCAAAACTTTTGGCGGGTCAAGGCACGCTTCCCTTCGTCGCTACGTTACAAAATCTAAAAAACGATGCGCACTTCTCGTATTTGAAAAGCCGATGATGAATGGGGAATTCAGTGCCGAAGTTCGTAATTATTTCCAGTCGCCTTCCTTCACCACTGAATTTGGTCTGCTTCAGTGGCCTTCAAAATGCGGATTAGATTTCCAATTTATCAAGGAAGCTAAATTCGGAGCAAAATTTCACGAGAAAGGTCAAATTACACTGGCAGTTGCCAATGGGGAATTCGTTGCCTTTAGCTACCATTACTTCAATAACACCTACAATATTTTTGTCCTGCTATTGCCGCCGGGAGAAAAAATCCGTTCGCGCACGACTATTGTTACACGGTAACATCCATCATACCCGCACTCGGCTCAAATGCGAATTGCCGATCTGCTGCTGTTGTTTGAGTGCAAGTTGGCGTTTGTGGCTCCGAATTCTTTTCAAGCGGCAAAACCTGTCGGCAGCCAGCTTGCCAAAACGCATCATGTAGGGGTGAAGCCTGTCCCACACATCGCCCCGTTGCCGGCGGATACCATTGCCAAATTCCATCGCCAGTGGCCGATGACCGGAGCGCCGGATATTTTCCCGCAGTTGCTCTTTGTCCGGCGTGAAAATGCGGATGCCACGCCGCCCGCGCGAGATGGTCACATACCATTGCTGCGCGTTCGTCGCCGGCTTCACGGTCGAATCGGAAAATAGGACGTAATCCACGGTTTTACCCTGCGAACCGTAGGAAGTGACGGCATAGCCGGGCAAAAATTCACGGTAGTTGGCATCCAGCACCCGCCCATCGGCCAGTTTGATTTTCCCGTCCACGCCGACTGACTTCACCGTGACCAGTTCGCCATTGGTCACGCGGCCACCGGATGCCAGTTTGCGATTGGCCTTCAGATGCAGCCGGTCGTTTTCAGCCACCTTGGTTTCCTGCGGACGGCAGACGGTGATTTTGTCGAGCACCTTGTCTATAACCGTGACAAACCGCCCATCCACTTCCACCAGCAGGCTGGTCTTCACGATGCCGCGTAATTTTCCGATTGCACCAGCTTGGGCTTCACGCACCTTTTGATTGAAGACAATCACGGCATCGGACGGGTAAAACTTTTCGTCCCGTTTCTGCGCTTTGGTCAAATCAATCTTTT
The DNA here is from genome assembly GCA_903873945.1 of uncultured Verrucomicrobiota bacterium. Classification (GTDB taxonomy): domain Bacteria; phylum Verrucomicrobiota; class Verrucomicrobiia; order Limisphaerales; family UBA8199; genus CAIQQM01. Next base: position 4,754 of record CAIQQM010000265.1, on the reverse strand, counting down.
CCAATGTCTGAACCGTCACATCATTCGCGCCGACCAGTCCCTTCGATTTCAGTTTGTCCCGCACCTGTTCGTTGACGCGGTGGACTTCGGCCCAGGTCTGCGACACCACCACGGCGGAAACATTTTTCTCCGCCAGTCCGAGGTATTCATCCGCCAGTTTGCCGACTTGATCTTCCAGACCGCACGACACCACCGCGCCGATTTTGTCGAGTTGTGAAAATGACTCATCGAATTTGCCGGACGCGGCCAGTTTGACCGCCTGCCGGTATTGCTTGATATGCTCGCGCTCATCCACGGTTTGACCGCGAGCCGGGTCTTGTCGGCGGATGGTGTGCAATTCGACGGGCCTGCCGCCTGCATATCGTTCGATGGCCAGCAACGCATCCGAAGCCTCGACCGCACCGTGCTGGCGCGTGTCGCCCGACAGAATCAACCTCGCATTTCGTTCGCGCACCAGCCGGATCAATTCCAGCATCTGCCGTCCGCCAATCTGACCGGCCTCGTCCACAATGACGGCAGCGCCTTCGGCCAGTTCACGTTTCATCAGGAAACTGGCGACGGTCGCCGGTGACGGAAAACCCGCCCGCTCCATGTCCACGACCTGTTGGCGTTGGGGCGCGAGCACAATCACCTTTCTGCCCGCATCCCGAATCTGATCGGCCAGTTCATGCAGGACGAAACTTTTGCCCGTGCCGGCACCGCCCCGAAAAATCGACACCCGGTTGGTGTTGGAAACCAACGCACCCAATGCCTGGCGTTGCTCCTCATCCAATTTGGGATTGACCGGACGCGGATTCCAGACCAGAGGATGACAGTCGCCAAAACCCTCCTTTGCGGTTTGGACAATTTCCCATTCGCGCATTAAATGCTCCCGCGTTGTCACCTTGCCGGGTTGATCGTCAATGCGTAGATAATTGCGCCGGTTTGTAACGGCTTGAATGTCCGCAATCGTGACCTCCCGACCCCTGGCATGTTCCAGTGCGTGACGCCACAGCTCATGCTCGTGGACGACCGACCGCCGCTCAAATAAATGTTCTTCGGCCCATGCCACGGCTTTCTCGGCCACATTTTCGCTCGCATCGGCAACGACCGGCTGCTTGGTGGTGAGACGGCGAAGCGATTCTTTTTCCGGTAAAGTTATCTGGCCGGCCCAGATTGCTTGCAGTTTTTCCAAACCGATGTCCCGAATTTTTCGCGCCCGCTCCTTGTGTGCGATGTTCTCGCGAATCGCCGCAAGATTGCCCTCGGCCTTTTCCGGTTCGCGCTCCAGCAATTCCCTCGTTTTCTGGTCAATCTCGTCGTGCCGCTTGGAAAACTTTTTGACCAGCTCCGGCGAGATGCCCTTGATTTCAAAATCACCACGCGGTTTGTTTTCGATCTGGTAGCCGAATTTGACCAGCGAGCGCGCCAGTTCGTGGTAATAGACATTTTCCACGAACTTTTGCGCCGCGAGCATTTCGTAATTTTGCAGCGCCTTCCATTTTTTCTCGACGGGATCGAATGTGGCGTTGAACAGGATGCAGTGGCTGTGCAGGTGCGGGTCCAACGCCCGCGAAGTCTCGTGCTGGAATACCGCCGCCACGATGTTGCCGGTGAGCCGGTCGGTGCATTCTCCATTTTTGCGCACCCGTGTCGCCGCAAACGATTGCAACTGGAGCAGCGCCTCATTCACCGCCTGTTCATGGGCTTCCACCATCCGGGGATCGTCGCCGACCAGTGCCGCGACGGAAACCGACTTGGCCGGGGAAAATATAAAATCGTAAAACACCCGGCGGTTGCTGCTTTCATGTTCACGCCCATCACGCCCGATGTCCGTGCGCATGGTGTTCTGGCGCAACGTCAATTTCTCGCCCGTCTGTGGATGAAGATTTTCACACAGGCGGACGAACTCGTCCATGCGGGTGACGCCGGTCAGTCCCAAATCTTCCGCGCCCTGGCCAAACCAATGTCCCGGCACATGCTGGCCTTCGGTGTAATAATCGCCGACGGTTAGATGCTCTTTGAAATACTGCTTGGCATCTTTCAGGCTGAATTGTGGTTTGATTGCCAGCATGACAGTGGAATGAATTATTTTTTGGCTAAATTCGTTTCGGATGCAGTTGCCTTGAACGAATTATCATGCTGAACAGTATGGCAAAATCAGCCGAATCCGGGTGTGTCAGGCACACATTTAGTCATGGAAGGAAACCAAGAATACCCCGGCGCTTTGACTGTCCGGCTTTCCTGCGGGCACTCGGAAACCGGACAGACAAAGCGCCTCGGAATGAACCTAAACGGTGACGCACTCAGCGACCATTCCTGAACCTCGCTCCACTACGCCGTCGTCCGTTCATGCCACTTCCGACCTGCTCCGTTTCGCTCCAGGTTCAGGAATGGTCGTTCAGTGCGTTAATATTCTCATCAAACAACACGCAGTCGCGTTGCAAAGACCGACCGACACGCCTCATGATCGCAGCATCAAATGCTGCGTGAGTGTCCACACGATTTGTGTGGATTTGGGATTGGACGCCTCACCCCTTGCATTTTCAAGGTTCTGATGTCCGCGAAGTGGTCGCGGTTTAAGCGCGAAATATCCGCGCCATTGTCCGGCCTGCTGGCCGTGGCCGTGTCCAGTCCGCATCCGCGTCCGCAGTCAGTCCGTGCCCGCATCTAGTCCGCGACCACGACCGCAGTTTGTCCGTGTCCGCGCACAATCCACGTTCGCGACCTGTCCGCAACCATGTCCGTGTCCAGTCCGTGAACTGACCGTGGCCGCAACTTGTCCGTGACCATGTCCGGTCCACGTCCGCGCACAGTCCGCGTCCTTGGTCAGTCCCTGTCCAGTCCATAGCCGTGACCAGTCCGTGTCCGTGCTTAATCCAGGGAAAATCCGGATATGTCCACGGCGATTTCCGCCGTCTGTCCACGCTGGCCCGTGTGGGTGATTGATGCCGCTCAATTCGGCAATCTTTTTCAGATGTTTTAGTCGCGGGTTGATTTTTCCGTCCAAAGCATTTCTCCTTTCTTCCGGCTCACTCGCGACTTACGATGCGTTCGAATCCGCATGGCCTATGGGAAACAGTCAGAATAAATCCACTGATAACAATGGGCGCACTCAAGAAGTCGTTACTGTGAGTCAGCTCGAATCCCATCTCTGGGAGGCGGCAAATATTCTGCGCGGACCGGTGGATGCGGCGGATTTCAAAACCTACGTCTTCCCGCTCCTGTTCTTCAAGCGCATCTCCGATGTCCACGACGAGGAATATCAGTCCGCCCTTACGGAATCCGGCGGTGACGAGGAATATGCCAGGTTCCCGCAAAATTATCGCTTCCAGATTCCGGCGGATTGCCATTGGGACGACGTCCGCGCCGTGGCGAGCAATGTCGGCCAGGCGTTGCAGCGGGCCATGCGCGGGATTGAAAAGGCCAACCCGGAAACCCTTTACGGCATCTTCGGCGATGCATCGTGGACCAACAAAGACCGCCTGCCGGATTCGCTGCTGCGCGATCTCATCGAGCATTTCTCGCGCATCAATCTTGGCAATCAGGCCGCGCAGGCCGACATTCTCGGCCAGGCCTACGAATACCTGATCAAAAAGTTTGCCGATGCCACCAACAAAAAGGCCGGCGAGTTTTACACGCCGCGCACCGTGGTGCGCTTGATGGTGAACATCCTCGACCCAAAGGAAGGTGAATCCATTTACGACCCGGCGTGCGGCACCGGCGGCATGTTGTTGGAGGCCATCCATCATGTGAAGGAGAACCACGGCGACGACCGCACGCTCTGGGGCAAACTGTTCGCCCAGGAAAAGAATCTCACCACATCCGCCATCGCCCGCATGAATCTGTTCCTGCATGGCGCGTCGGATTTCCAGGTCGTGCGCGGCGACACGCTCCGCAACCCGGCCTTTTTTGCGGGCGACAACCTTGCCACGTTCGACTGCGTCATCGCCAATCCGCCGTTCTCGCTGGAGAAGTGGGGCGACGAAGTTTGGACCAGCGACCCCTTTGGCCGGAATTTCGCCGGGATGCCGCCGGCCAAGACCGGTGACTACGCTTGGGTGCAGCACATGATCAAGAGCATGGCGCCCAAGACCGGGCGCATGGCTGTGGTTCTGCCGCACGGCGCGTTGTTCCGCATGGGCAAGGAAGGCGAGATTCGGGAAAAGATTCTCGGCATGGATTTGCTCGAAGCGGTCATCGGCCTCGGGCCGAATCTGTTTTACGGCACCGGCCTCGCCGCCTGCATCCTTGTTTTCCGCCAGCGCAAGGCCAAGGACCGGAAGAACAAGGTGCTCATCGTGGATGCTTCCAAGGAGTTCAAGACCGGCCGGGCGCAAAATGAATTATTGCCGGAACACGTCGCGCACATCCACCAGTGGTATCGAAATTACCAGGACGTGGCCGGTATTGCCCGCGTGGTGACGCTGGATGAAATCGCCGCCAACGACCACAACCTGAACATCCCGCGCTACGTCGAGCCGAAGAACGATCAAGTGGTGCTCACGGTGGACGCGGCGATGAAGCAGTTGCGGACGAGCGCCACGGCAGCGTTCGCTGCCGAGGAAAAACTTGTCGCTATTTTACAGCGTGAAGGACTACTCAAATAGGAGAAATCATGGCGAGCTTGAATCCTTGACGTGACTTCGCTTTTTCGGGCCACTTGCAGTGTTAGTCTGGGCCGGACGAAAGGACCAGACAATGAAAGGCAAACGATATACGACGGAAGACAAGATCCGGGTACTGCGAGAGGCGGACCGTGGCGAGAAAAGCAT
>CAIQQM010000264.1 GCA_903873945.1 uncultured Verrucomicrobiota bacterium | reverse complement strand
TTCTTCAACCCGGGCTACGCCGGCAAGTCACGATTCGGCCTGGAGCGGAGCGTGGCGATTTTGCACTGCAGTCAGACGGGAATCAGGGCGGAGTATTTGCCATTGTAGCGGTCCTGCCTCTGCTCCATTCGACCAGTTCGGTTTCAACCCGAATCCCGAAGTCGAACTCTCGCACTCAGCTAAGTACCGATTTCACATGTATTTTCTTGCATAAAGTTCTACTTCGGCGAAGTGGGATTTCCAGATTCGTCGCTGTTTTCGGTGGAATAGCTTTAAGCTTGGGGCATGACACCTGAACGCATGTTTCAAGAATTGTTGGGATTAGGGCTGAACTGGGAAGTGGTCGAGAGCCGGTTTGACCACCAGACTTCGACGGTCGTATTGGAAATCCGGGAGACCGCCCGGCTGTGGGAGAGCGAACGTTGCCCCAAGGATGGGGGGTTGGTGTTTTGCTATGACCATACCGAGGAATTGGTCTGGCGGCATTTGAATGTGTTTCAACACCGCTGTGAGATTCGGTGTCGGCTGCCGCGCAAGAAGTGCCGGCAGTGCGGTGGGGTGTACCGGGTGCGTCCGCCGTGGGAAGGATTAAGCGGACATTTCAGCCGGGAGTTTGAAGCCTATGCGCTGTTATTGGCGCGGGAGATGCCGGTGAGTCAGGTGGGGAAGTTGGTGGGCGAAAACGACACGCGGTTGTGGCGGATGATCTTCAAGCACGTGGAAGGAGCCTACGCCCAAGCCGATTTTAGCAACGTGTGTTGCGTGGGCGTCGATGAACTCAACGTGCGTAAGGGCCAGGAGTATGTCAGCGTGTTTGCCGACCTGTTGGGCAAGCGGGTGATGTTCGCCACGGAAGGCAGAGATAAATCCACCTGGGAGCGGTTCGTCCAAGCGCTGGAAGCGCACAATGGCCATCGGCATGCGATCACGCAGGCCAGCATGGACATGAGCCAAGCCTATCGGAGTGGCGTGGCGCAGACCTGCCGCAATGCGCAAGTGGTGTTCGATAAGTTTCATGTGATCGGCCATGCCAACCAAGCCGTTGATCAAGCGCGGCGGGCCGAGATCCGGTATGGGGCCCGCGGGGCGGGGCGGCACTTGCGGCGCAGCCTGTGGCTCTGGCGCAAGAACCCGGAAAACTTGACCGAAGGGGAGCAAGCGCGCATGGAACAATTGGACCAGGAGAATCTCGGCACGGCCAAAGCGTATCAGATGCGGCTCAGTTTACAGGACATTTATCGGTTGGAGAGCGTGCAGGAAGCCCGGCACCGTTTTCGGGCCTGGTGTCGTTGGGTGCGTTGGGTCGCCAAGAAGCATGTGAGTTTCATATTCCTCTCGATGCTCAAAGTCGCCAAGATGATCGAGACCAACCTCCAAGGCATTCTGGCCCATTGGAAATGGCGGCTGACCAACGCCTTCATGGAAGGGCTCAACAGTGTGTTCCAGGCCACCAAACGCAAAGCTCGCGGCTATCGTTCCAGCGAGTACCTCATCACCATGCTCTACTTTGTCGCCGGCAAGCTCCGCTTGCCCCATTTCTAATTCCACCGAAAACAGCGACGAACCGCTCTTTCCGGATTAACAACCTAG
>CAIQQM010000263.1 GCA_903873945.1 uncultured Verrucomicrobiota bacterium | reverse complement strand
CCCGTTCCGGGATGACACGCTGCCCGAGACAGTGCGCCGCTGGAAACAGTGGTGGGGAAGATTGATCCGTGAAGAGAACCAGAAGGGCCTCCTGGTCATGCTCGACCCCAAACTGCTCACGGCCAGCTACAGCAGCTATTTCCTCCAAAGCTTGCCCGGCGGCACCAAAGCGACGCATTTGGACGATCCGGCTTATCCCTTGCCCACACAGGAGCAGTACGTGCAGTGGGCAAACGATAACCCTCAAACAAAGGCGCTTGCAGTCGAAATGGTGATTGGATAAACAAGGGCGCGGCGAAATGGACTTGATCTTCCAACCCGGTGCCTTTTGGCTGGTTATCGTTGATAACCGGTGCACCGTGCTGCGTATCCATTCCACCAGGAACAAATGCCAGTTCCCAGGTGAAAATGGAGAGCACCCCCTTGACCGTGTACAAGAGTGGCTCAGCCCCGTATGGACCGCCACGATGGTCAAGTGCGTCCAGTGCCTAAGAAAGGTCGCGCAGAAACTGCAACCTGGTGTGCGGCTCGAAATCTGCGACGAGTGCCGAAGCGCTGCGGGCGCACCTCGGCCCATGTCCTACTGGCTCGGATATCTGGATGATCGGCCTGAAGTTGTTCAGGTGGTGGAGAATGGCGTCCGGCTGCCCGGCAAACAAGAAACCTATCCCCTGGGGCAGGTCCGGGAATGGCTGATGCCCATTTGGGGCCCCGACATGGCCTATTGTCCGGGTTGCTGCCAAGCCAAGCCAAAGAAGGACATGGTCTTTTTTTTCCGCCGATCTCCCAAGGGCGTTTGCAAGGACTGCAGCGAAAACTTCGACTTCGAAGACGCAGCCCGGACCGCTCTCGCCTGAGAAACCAATCTGGTCGGATCGGGAACGTCTTCTTCCAAAACCCGAAGGATCTTTTCCGCCTCCCAGGGCCAGGCCCTAGAATGGGGTATGCGGGAGAACCAGAATTTCGGCCAAACCCAATCTGCATGAAGGGAAAAAAGGCAGATTGGAGCCTGGAAGATTACCTCGGACGCAAACAGGGGCTAATCGTGGCCGGCTGCGACGAAGTCGGGCGCGGGGCCTTCGCTTTCAGCCTGGTCGTGGCGAGCTGTGCCTACGCTCCCGGGGTCGAAATGCCTTACGAGATCCGCGACAGCAAAGCATTGACGGCTGAAGAACGCGAGCGGTTGGTGGACGTCCTGACGCTCGAATTCGTCAACCAAGGGCAGCTTCACCTCGCTTACGCGGAGGCCTCGGCGGCCGAAGTGGAATCAAGCAACCTAAATGAGCTGAACCTGCGACTGTTCAAAGACGCCCTCCAGAAACTTCCTCGCTTCGATCGCGTGATCATCGATGGGAGCATTGCGGACAAGTCGTTTCCGTTTCCCGGGCTGTGCGCTCCGAAGGCCGACACGCAGAGCATCACTGTCGCCACCGCATCCATTTTCGCCAAGGTGCATCGGGACCGGCAGATGCAGGAACTGCACCAGCAGTACCCGCATTACGGCTTCAACGAGCACATGGGCTATGGCACGAAGGCCCATGTCGAGGCCATTCGCAGGTTCGGGCCGATTCCTGGAGTGCATCGCCGGAACTTTCTCCGCAATCTGAGGTGATACCCCGTGCTTCTGCACAGGTGTTGCGCACCCTGCCGCCTTGGTTTCTTGGCAGATGGTTGCCCGAGAGGACTGGTCCACCTGTTGTCGGGAAGGCTCGTTTATTGGAAACCGAATGGTAGATGAACCGAATGCCAGGAAAGGACGGGCTTCTGCACTCAGGGCAACTGTGGCAGACTCCCGCACGCGATGTTTCGCGTGATCTTCCATTTGGACATGGATGCGTTTTACGCCTCGGTCGAGCAGCGTGACAACCCGGCGCTGCGCGGCGAGCCGGTCATCGTCGGGGCGCCGCCGACGCAGCGTGGCGTGGTGTGTGCGGCCAGCTACGAGGCGCGCAAATTCGGCGTCCGGTCGGCCCTGCCCAGTGCGACGGCGAGCCGGCTTTGCCCCAAAGGCATTTTCGTGCGGCCCCGCATGGATCATTACCGGGAAGAATCACTGCACATCATGAAGATCGCCGGCGGAACCGGGGCGGTGGTCGAGCAAATGTCCATCGACGAGGCCTACCTCGATCTGTCGGCCCTTTGTGAGGCAGAGGACGCGGACGCCGCCCTGCGCAAATCCCTCCCGCTGGCGCGGCAGTTGAAGCAGCGCATTCACTCGGAGCGGCAATTGACGGCCACGATCGGTATTGCCGCCAATAAACTGCTG
>CAIQQM010000262.1 GCA_903873945.1 uncultured Verrucomicrobiota bacterium | reverse complement strand
CCCGTTCCGGGATGACACGCTGCCCGAGACAGTGCGCCGCTGGAAACAGTGGTGGGGAAGATTGATCCGTGAAGAGAACCAGAAGGGCCTCCTGGTCATGCTCGACCCCAAACTGCTCACGGCCAGCTACAGCAGCTATTTTCTCCAAAGCTTGCCCGGCGGCATCAAATCGACGCATTTGGACGATCCGGCTTATCCCTTGCCCACACAGGAGCAGTACGTGCAGTGGGCAAACGATAACGCTCAAACAAAGGCGCTTGCAGTCGAAATGGTGATTGGATAAATAAGGGCGCGACGGAATGGACTTCATCTTCCAACCGGGTGCTTTTTGGCTGGTTATCGTCGATAACCGGTGCACCGTGCTGCGTATCCATTCCAGCAGCGACAAATGCCAGTTCCCGGGCGAAAGTGGGGAGCACCCCCTTGACCGTGTGCAGGAATGGCTCAGCCCCGTATGGACCGCGACGATGCTCAAGTGCGTCCAGTGCCTGAAAAAGGTCGCGCAAAAACTGCAACCGGGCGTGCGGCTCGAAATCTGCGATGAGTGCCGAAGCGCCGCGGGCGCGCCGCGGCCCATGTCCTACTGGCTCGGATATCTCGAGGATCGGCCTGAAGTTCTTCAGGTGGTGGAGAATGGCGTCCGGCTGCCCGGCAAACAAGAAACCTATCCCTTGGGGCAGGTCCGGGAATGGCTGATGCCCATTTGGGGCCCCGACATGGCCTATTGTCCAGGTTGCTGCCAAGCCAAGCCAAAGAAGGACATCGTCTTCTTTTTCCGGCGGTCCCCCAAGGGCGTCTGCAAGGACTGCAGCGAGAACTTCGACCTCGACGACGCGAAAGCAACCGCCACCGCCTGAAAAGGCCTCTGCCGGGTTGAGAGCCCTGGCTCGCTTCTGCAGCCTCTAAAACCTGAGGAGTTTTCCGCCTCCTCGGCACCCTCGTGAGGCCGAGCCCTACAATGGGGTATGCGGGAAAACCAAATTCTCGGCCAAACCCAATCTGCATGAAGGGCAAGAAGGCAGACTGGAGCCTCGAAGATTATCTTGGGCGCAAGGAAGGGTTGGTCATAGCCGGCTGCGACGAGGTCGGACGCGGGGCTTTCGCTTTCAGCCTGGTCGTGGCGAGCTGCGCCTACGCCCCCGGCGTGGAAATGCCCTTTGAAATCCGCGACAGCAAAGCACTGACCGGTATCGAGCGAGAGCGCTTGGTGGAGGTCTTGACGCTCCAATTCGTCAACCAAGGACAGCTTCACCTCGCTTACGCGGAGGCCTCGGCGGCCGAAGTGGAATCAAGCAACCTAAACGAGCTGAACCTGCGACTGTTCAAAGACGCCCTCCAGAAACTTCCTCGCTTCGATCGCGTGATCATCGATGGAAGCATTGCGGACAAGTCGTTTCCGTTTCCCGGGCTGTGCGCTCCGAAGGCCGACACGCAGAGCATCACCGTCGCCACCGCATCCATTTTCGCCAAGGTGCATCGGGACCGGCAGATGCAGGAACTGCACCAACAGTACCCGCATTACGGCTTCAACGAGCACATGGGCTATGGCACGAAGGCCCATGTCGAGGCCATT
>CAIQQM010000261.1 GCA_903873945.1 uncultured Verrucomicrobiota bacterium | reverse complement strand
CGCAGCGAACCAAAGCCGCGCGGGGCCGCCACCCCAGCCGAAAGGTTCTCAGCCCAGGAACGGACGCCGCCAAGGGTGAGTTGCCGCCGGTTTTTGCTTGACCGTCGCACCCGTCTGGTATCGCTTGGGTTTTGCCGTTGATGGTCGTTCGGGGAGTTCGCTCCACGGGAGGTCGAACCCTCGATGCGTGAGCCGGATCTGTCCATTCAATAACTCGCTCACCAAAATCTTTTTCCGCGCCAGGGTGAGCTTCCGGTGGGACTCGTGTATCTGAAAAGTCCGGTTGTACCACGACACAGTCCAATCGTTCTGTACGGTCCGTTGCTCTTGATAGCACAACACGTGTTCGAGATTTACACCCCGGGGAACGTCTCGGTGCAGGTTTGTCGGCGACCTGGCCTCCACATGGAACCGCTCGTTCAACTCATCCAGGTACTCGGTCTCCAGGAAGTGATTGCCACCTTCCAGCGAGTTGATCTTCCCCAACCGCAGGGCTTTCACGAAACGGTCCTGAAACACTCCGTGCCGACGCTCTACGCGTCCCTTGGCCTGCGGACTGTGTGCCAGGATCAACTCCACCTCCAGTTCCGTCATGGCGCGGCCAAACTGCGTCAGTGGCTCAGCGTCCTTTAATGCCTCATCCACCGTGGAATCCCGTGTTGTTTCGTAAATACTGTCCCGATCCACGTACAGCGCCCGCGGCAGTCCGTAATAACCCACGTACTCCTGAAACACAGTCATCGCGGCGTACGTCGTTTCGCTGGGAAAGAACTTCGCGTGCGTCCAATTCGTGGCATCGTCGATCATCACCATCAGTGACGCCCGATCCCCACGGCCTTCGAACCAGTCGTGCTCCGAGCCGTCCATCTGGACCAGTTCGCCCCAGTGCGCCCGGCGCTCGCGCCATTCGCGGTGCGGAGAGCCACGGCGACGCGGCCGCCACACCCCAGCACCAATCAACCAGCCCCGAAGTGTCTCCTTGCTCAAATCCTCGCCGTCCACTTTCCGCAGATATTCAAGCGCCAGGGTGGGACCAAAGTCCCCGTACTTCGCCTGGTACAGTTCCAGCACCCGCTCCCGACGTCCTGGCTCAATCTGCCGATTAGACGGTCGATCACGAAGTCCGTGCTTTAATCCCAAGCTGCCTTCAGCCTCGAACCGTTGCCAGATCCGCAAGACCTGCCGATAACTCACCTTTGACAACTCAGCGGCCTTCGCCAAGTTGATCCCACCCTTCCGCACCTTCGACAATACTTCCAGCCTGCCACGCTCTTTCCGACTAAGACGCAACTTTCCCATCGTGCCCCCAGAAAGGTCATCAGTATGACATTTCTAAGTTGCTCGCGATGTGACATTTCTAAATTGCCCTGACAGCCGGCAAACGCGTTGTCCTCCGTTAACGGCGCGGGTAACGGTGGATGAGCTGGGGCGGCTCGTCTTTCTTGCCACAGATATTGGTCACCTTCAATTGAAGCAGCAGAATTCGGCAAAGTCAACGATTCTCTGACCGGAAAGACGGATTTATTGGCATATTTCGGGTATAATAGCTCCACCCGAGGAAGGGTATATGGAGCAGTCGTTTGCGCACGTCATGGTTTCACCACAACTTGTTGATGTCCTGCTGGGTCGCAACCGCTTCGGCCGCGACGGAAGCGCCGGCCATCGACATCAAGGCGCTGTGTGAATCGAGCGACCCGGAACTCCTCAAGCTGGCCGAGGATGTATTTCGTAACTGTGTCGTGG
>CAIQQM010000260.1 GCA_903873945.1 uncultured Verrucomicrobiota bacterium | reverse complement strand
GCGACAAGCAGCAGCAAGCCTATTCAGATATCCTGGGTGAATCACTGGACGCAAAAGGTTGGGAATCTGTTCTGGAGGAAGCCAACCGTGGTGGCCTGCTCCAGCCTTTAGATGCAGGTATTTACCAAATACATCCCACTCTCCCAACCTTCTTGAGGCGCCAACTGGTGCAGAAGCGCGGAGGCGCTTTGGCGGTGGGTGAAAGCCTGTCCCTCGGCACGCGTAGTGCGAACGCCCTGATTTCCTACTGCCGCTACCTGGGGAAAATGTTCTGGCCGACGGATCTGGCCATCTTCTATCCGCACCCCGGGTATTGGCCGATCGAGCAGGTGCTGCTGGCGGGAGTGGTGCTCCTGGGCATTTCGGTGCTGTTGATTGCGCAGCGGCGGCGCTATCCGTTTTTGCTGATGGGCTGGTTGTGGTATTGCGGGACGCTGCTGCCCGTGATCCAACTCGTTCAGACAGGCGCCCACGCCATGGCGGATCGGTATACTTACCTTCCATCGCTTGGGGTGCTGATTCTGGCAGTCTGGGGCGCGTGTGAGCTGGCCGGGCGCTGGCGGTATCACGTGATTGTGTTGTCGGTGGCGGGTACAGCCGCGCTCATCCTTTGCTTCGGGTTGACGCGTCAGCAGATTGGTTATTGGCAGGACAGTGAAACCCTCTTTCGGCATGCGCTTGATGTCACCCGGGACAATCATCACGCCTGCTTGAACCTCGGCGGCGCGTTGGAGGCGAAAGGGCGTCCGGATGAAGCCATCAGCTTCTATCGGGAAGCACTGCGATTAAAACCGGATTATGTTGAAGCCCATAACACCCTCGGCGCCGCCCTCGTCAAGCAAGGCCAAATCGACGAGGCCATCGGCCAGTTTCAGGAAGCTCTCCTCCTCAAACCGGATTACGCCTATGCCCACCACAACCTCGGCGTCGCCCTTGCCATGAAAGGCCAAACTGACGAGGCGATCCGCCGATATCGGGAAGCCCTCCGTCTCGAGCCGGATTTCGTCGAAGCCCGCTGCAGCCTTGGCGTCGCCCTTGTCAGGAAAGGCCAAACCGGCGAGGCAATCGTTCAATTTCAGGAGGTCCTTGAACTCCAGCCTAGGAATGCTCCGGCCCAAATTACTCTGGGCGACCTTTTGTTACGGATGGGGCGGTTGGATGAGGCGATTTTGCATTACCGGCGGGCGTTGGAAATTTGTCCTGGCGATGCGGGTCTGCTGAACAACCTGGCCTGGATTCGGGCGGCGAATGCGGAGGCGCGGTTTCGCGACGGTCCGGAGGCGGTGCGGTTGGCGGAGCGGGCCTGCCAGGTGACGGAATACAAGCAGCCGATGGTTATGGGGACCCTGGCTGCGGCTTACGCCGAAGCGGGCCGGTTTGACGAAGCGATGGCGACGGCGGAGAAGGCGCGCGACCTCGCCGCATCCCTGGGCCGGAAGGCAGTCGCGGACAGGAACCAGGAGCTGTTCCAGCTCTATAAAGCCCACAAGCCATTTCATGAAGAAGGGAAAAAGCAGCCTTAGCCACGGATTGAACACGGATTAAACCGGGGCCGCTGGAACATGCACCAGCTTTTGGACTGCGGCGGCTGCCGCTTTCGCCAGAGTTAACCCGTCTAAAAACCCCGTCTTCAATCCGCGGCGTTTCTCCTAGCGCCTTGGCGTCTTTGCGTTAAATTCCTGCTCCAGAAATCCGTGTTTAATCTGTGGCTAAATTCTTGTCGGTCGCGTTTTCAAACGTGGCTGATTGTGGCGTTGCTGTTGCTCGTGACGATTGCCCCTTACTG
>CAIQQM010000259.1 GCA_903873945.1 uncultured Verrucomicrobiota bacterium | reverse complement strand
GCGGCCATTGTGGAATTGGATAAACAAACCGGCCGGATGCGGGTTCTTAAGGCGGTGCTGGCAGTGGATGCGGGCAAGGCAATTCATCCCGAACTGGTAAAGGGCCAGATAGTCGGAGGGATGTTGCAGGGTCTGGCAACGGTGCTCTATGAAGATATCCGGTACAGCCTTAAAGGAAAACTGCTGAACGCCAATTTTACCGACTATAAGATTCCGACCTCGATGGATCTTCCGGGCGAGATCGTGCCTATCATTGTGGAGGTACCGCAGCCGGACGGCCCGTTTGGAGCGCGCGGTGTGGCCGAACACACCATGATTCCATCCGCGGCGATAATCGCCAACGCGGTTGACGACGCCGTGGGGCTGAGGCTCAAGAGCCTGCCGATCACGGCGGAGAAAGTTGCGCTGGAACTGCAGGGCATTGCCTATGACGACGTGAAGGGGGCATACATGGGGCTGTGTTTCGCCGGGCACCTCGACAAATACGATTTTCACACGAAAGCGGCGAAGAAATGACGCAATAGAACGGCCTTTTCCCGGGTGATCGCCTTCCAGTTTGGCTAAACTGGCCGGTAACCGGGCGCAGGACAGTTTGAGCCAAAGGGCATTTCCCTGATAGCTCTCAGCCCAACGAGGCAAGCGTCTTAGCCTATAAGCATTGCAGGAAGTGACGATGCGGTTCACACGCACTAACGAGCAGTATCTTAGACGCCAGATGTGTGAGATCGGCCGGCGTATCTGGTTGCGCGGACTTTGCGCCGGATGTGACGGCAACCATTCGGTGCGCATGGGCGCCAACCGGGTTCTTTGCACACCAACGGGCATGAGCAAGGGATTCCTCAAGCCGCACAACCTTTGCGTGGTGGATATGGAAGGCCGCCAACTCGCTGGGCACCGAAAGCCCACGACTGAGATACTGATGCACCTGGCAATCTTCAAGGCCAGGCCCGATGTTCGCGCGGTCGTGCATTCCCATCCGCCCCACGCAACCGCCTTCGCCATCTCGGGTGCCAGCCTGCCAACCGGCATCTACCCGGAAGTTGAGACCTTCCTGGGCGCTGTCCCCACCGTCAGGTACGTTCTCCCAGGCGACCACCGCCTTGCCCGGGCGATTCTGCCATGTTTGAGAGATACAAACACGCTCATCCTTCAAAACCACGGCACCGTTACTTTCGACGTGGACCTGGAGCAGGCGTATCTCAAGCTTGAGGTCGTCGACGCCTACGCCCGCATGGTTCTAATGCTGCAGCAGTTGGGGAGCGTACGCCGATTGACGCAGCGGGAAATGGCTGAAATCCTGCAATTCAAGGTTCGCGCCGGCCTGCCGGACACACGGCTGCGTGAACGCAAGGATCACCGGCCCGGTCCCAAGCCCCAGCTTCGACCCGGGAAATCTCCCTTGGGTACGCCTCCCTAAAATCAGGTTGCAATCACGCTGCCAATCAGGCATTTATCCAA
This sequence comes from uncultured Verrucomicrobiota bacterium, assembly GCA_903873945.1. GTDB lineage: Bacteria > Verrucomicrobiota > Verrucomicrobiia > Limisphaerales > UBA8199 > CAIQQM01. The sequence goes on along the minus strand of CAIQQM010000259.1, from coordinate 1,028 downwards.
CCATGGCAAAAAAGATTTTAGTTGGTGGAGCGGGTGGATTTATCGGCGGGCACCTGGTGGCCAGTTTGGTACAGCAGGGATTGGCCAACAACATCCGCGCGGTGGACATCAAGCCGTTCGATGAGTGGTATCAACGTTTCCCACAAGTTGAGAATCTGCAGCTTGACCTTCGCCTGAAAGACGCCTGCGAGAAGGCAGTCTCGGGCACGGAGAGAGTTTATAACCTGGCGGCGGACATGGGAGGCATGGGTTTCATCGAGAACAACAAGGGGCTTTGCATGCTAAGCGTGCTCATCAACACCCACTTGCTGATGGCGGCCAAAGATGCCGGGGTAGAACGGTTCTTCTATGCCTCTTCAGCCTGCGTTTACGCCGCCGACAAGCAGACGGACCCGGCAGTGACCGGCCTGAAGGAAGCGGACGCGTATCCCGCCATGCCGGAGGACGGGTATGGCTGGGAGAAACTTTTCAGCGAGCGGTTGTGCCGCCATTTCCGGGAAGATTTCGGTGTTACGACACGCGTAGCGCGGTTCCACAATGTTTATGGCCCGCACGGAACATACGATGGGGGACGCGAGAAAGCGCCCGCCGCGATTTGCCGCAAAGTAATTGCCGCCAAACTGGCCGGCAAGAAAGACATAGAAATCTGGGGCGACGGCCACCAGACGCGCAGCTTCATGTATATCGATGATTGCCTGTTCGGCATTGATAAAATCATCACCAGCAAGACACTCACCTTCCCCATCAATCTGGGAAGCGCGGAAAAGGTCAGCATCAATCAACTCGTGGACATTGTGGAGTCCATCGCCGGCATTAAGTTGAAGCGAAACTACAACCTCAGCGCGCCCAAAGGGGTGAATGGGCGGAATAGCGACAACACCCTAATTAAGCAAGTGTTCGGATGGGAGCCTGCCACCCCGCTGCGGGCGGGCATGGAAAAGACCTACGCGTGGATTTATGACCAAATGACCCGGCGGGCTTGACGCGGGTTTCGATCATCACTTCCGGTTTCCGAAACCCACAGTGGT
>CAIQQM010000258.1 GCA_903873945.1 uncultured Verrucomicrobiota bacterium | reverse complement strand
TCCACTGTTGGGTGGCGTTGCTGTGCCTGCGTCTGCTTTTTCCAAAGAATCTCCCGGCGCAAGCTGCCGGATTGCTGATAGCGGCGTTCCTGCCGCCGACTTTGTATCTGTCGCAATACGTCACGAACGAGCCGCTGGCCGGTTTTTTGGTGACGGTTGCGATCTATTTTTGTCTGCGGGAGCTGCGGGCGGAGAAAGGAGGGCTCTGGCTGCCCATCGGGATCGGGGTGGCACTGGGGGCGGCCATGCTGACGAAGTTTTCGGTGTTGCTGGCGCTGCCATTTTTTCCCCTGGCGCTGAGCCAGCGGCTGGTGTCGGGAAAGCAGCAGGCGTGCCGGGACTGGCTCCGCAGTGTGGGAATGGTTGTCGTAACATGTCTGTTTGTCTGCGGCTGGCATTACTGGCGCGTTTGGGCGCGACTCGGCACGCCGATCATCTGGATCTGGGCTCCCCAAGGCGGGCAGACGTATTGGCAGGACCCCGGTTTCCGGACGATCGCCTTCTACACCAGTTTTGGGCGCGTTCTAATCTCGCCGTCGTTCAGCGCGTTTCATAGTTTCGCCGACGGCATCTACTCTACGCTTTGGGGAGACGGCCTCGCCAGCGGCGGAATCCTGCCTCCATGGAACTATGATTTGATGTTCGCCGGGTACTGGGTCAGTCTGGGGATCTCCATAGTGGTTATCATTGGGGCTGCGCTTACGCTTGCAAGACTCATACGTCAAATCCGTGGAGAATGGCTCCTCGTTGTCGGCATGGTCTGCATCTACAGCCTCGGGCTTTTTTGGGCGACTTTGCGCGTGCCATACTATTCAACCGTGAAAGCATTTTACGCCTTGCCGGCGCTGTTACCGTTTAGCGCGCTGGCGGCCGTGGGTTGGGACTGGCTGCGGCAGCGGCGCCGCGCTGTGGGAACGTCGGTTTGGGTGCTTTTGCTGGTTTGGTGCATGACCGTTTATACAACGTTTTGGGTTCGAAGCGGGAATCCAGCGACTCACTTGGTGCAGGGCATCTTCCTGGCCAATCAGGGACAGTATCCTGAAGCCGTGAAAAACTTCTCCATCGCGGTCCAACTAAAGCCGGACTTTCCTGAGGCCCACTACAAACTTGGTACCGCCCTCGGCATGAAAGGCCAAATCGACGAGGCTATCCAGCAGTTCCAGGAAGCCCTCCGCCTTAAAATGGACTACGCGGACGCCCACAACAACCTCGGCACCGCCCTTGAGAAGAAAGGCCAAATCGACGAGGCCATCATCCAATTTCAGGAAGCCGTTCGTCTTAAACCGGAGAACGCTAACGTCCGCTATAACCTCGGCACCGCCCTTGGCATAAAAGGCCAAATTGACGGGGCTATCCACCAATTCCAAGAGGCCCTCCGCCTCAAACCGGATTACGCCAAAGCCCACGACAATCTCGGCGTCAGCCTCGTCAAGAGAGGGCAAATCGGCGAGGCAATCGTTCAATTCCAAGAGGCCCTCCGCCTCAAACCAGATGACCCCGAGGTTCACAACAATCTCGGAACCGCCCTTGGCATGAAAGGCCAAATTGACGGGGCTATCCACCAATTCCAAGAGGCCATCCGCCTGAAGCCAGATTACGCCGACGCCTGCAACAACCTCGGCTATAGGTGGGCCGAACGCGGCGAGAACCTCGAGCAGGCCCGCGCAATGCTCGAAAAGGCCGTCAGGCTCGAGCCGAAGAACGCCGCGTTCCTGGACACCCTAGGCTGGGTGCTATTCAAACTGAACTGCCCGCGAGAGGCGTTGGATTATCTGCTCCAGGCTATCGCAAATTCCAGGCGGCCCGACGCGGCGATTTACGACCATCTTGGCGACATTTATGCCGCGCTCAACCAGCACGATCAGGCTACCGAAGCGTGGCGCAAATCGCTCTCAGTCGAGCCGAACCGGCAGATTGAAAAGAAGCTCGCCGATTTGGCCGTTCATTGAGTCGCCGGAGCGGTCAAACTTGTCAGCGCCGCTTCCTTCCAGCCACAAAATGGGCGTGATAAGAGCGCTGCCCGGTTACGGCAAAACTCCCGTGATTTATGTCACGAGCCACAGCGATTCAGAAAATCACTCGAAAAGTGTACTGAGCGGCGAAGACGACCTTATCTCCAAATCCGGTTTCCAAATGGAATTGGCTGTCAAAGCTGTGACGCATTTGCTGAAGCGCAAAGTGACGGAGCACTAACCCGCGTGAGACGAGCAAAACGTTCCCGGCGCCCGTCAAAGCCGGACTCCAGTTGTCAACCAAGGGAAGCTGACGCCGTTTGAACTTGCAAAGGCCGGTCGCAAACTGAATTCGACAGCGAACCCTGCTCCGCGCGGGTATCCTCCTGCCTTTGTCGTTTCGAACCGGCCGGCACAGCTATTCCAAGGAAGATCACCGTGCGTTTCATGTTCGTCCCGCTTCCGGCTTCAACAGCGGCAGGCGCACCGTGACAGTCGTCAATTCAGATTGCACAGAGTCAATTTGAATCGTTCCGTTATGCGCGGCAACGATCCATTGCGCGATGCTCAAGCCCAGTCCGCAACCTTCCGCATCGTGGCTATGCGCCGGATCACAACGGAAGAATCGATCGAAAACCCGGGGCAAGGATTCTGCCGGAATACCGGGACCGGTGTTCGCAATGCTGAATATGGCTTCTTCATCCGAACGGCGGAGAGACATCGTAATCAAGCCTTCCGGTTGGTTGTATTTGACGCCGTTGTCCGCCAGGTTCAGCAGCAGCTGCCGCAGGCGATGGGGATCTCCTCGAACAGTCAGTTCTTCGCATTCTCCCAATTCCACCCGCACGCCGGACGCCCGGGCAAGCATTTGCGTATCAGCCAGCGTGTCGCGCACAAGTTCGTCCAGCCGAACCGGTGCCAGTGTAAGCGTGATCAAGCCGGCATCGGCTTTCGCCAACAGCGTCAGGCTGTCCACGATTCGGGTGAGGCGGCGCAGCTCGTCAAGCTCGCTTGCGCAATGATCGCGTTGCGCCGGCGTGAGGGATTCATTTCGCAATTCGGTCTCTGTCTCACCGCACAAAATGGTGAGCGGTGTCTTTAATTCGTGGGAAGCATGCAGCGTGAATTCACGGATGCGGGTGAAAGAATCGTTCAGCCTCGCCGTCATACGGTTCAGGACCTCGGCAAGCCGATCTAATTCATCGCCGTTGCCGCTCCGGGGCAGTTGCTCGCGGAGGTTGCGTTCGTTCACCCGCTCGGCGGCATCCGTAAGCATGGCAATGGGCGCCAGCGCCTTTCGCATCAACCACCAACCGCCGCCGATGCTCAGCAGTGCGGCTGGAATCCCTACCCCACAAAAGATACCAACCACGTCCTCCCAGCTTTCGCCACGCTCCTCCCTCCTGTGGTGCCGTTCGTGGAGCTCCTTGATGGAGAGACCGGCGATCACCAACCCTGAAAACAAAAGGGTTCCCACATACCAAAACGTCATGCGCGTGCGAATAGTCATGGTGATTCTTTTATGACGTATCCGACGCCGCGCACGGTGTGCAGCAGCTTGGGTTCAAAATCAGCGTCGATCTTTTCCCGCAGCCGCTTGATATATACGTCCACCAGATTCGTGCCCGGATCAAAATCGTAATCCCAGACTTTTTCCAATATCGCCATGCGGCCGCAAATCCTGCCCGGAGAACGCATCAGATACTCAAGCAACCGGTACTCCCGCGCGGTCAACTCGATCGTAACGCCGCCGCGTTGCGCCTGACGTGTAATCGTGTCCAGCGTGAAGTCAGAGACGCGAAGTGTGGGAGATTTTGGCTCGCCGCCGCGCCGGCCCAACGCGCGCACTCGCGCAACCAACTCAACCAGCGCGAACGGTTTTGGCAAGTAATCATCCGCCCCCGCGTTCAGGCCCTCCACACGTTCATTCACCTCACCCCGAGCGGAGAGAAGCAGCACGGGCGTGGCGTTCTTGCTTTCACGCAACTGGCGCAACACGCTCAGCCCGTCGCGGCCCGGCAGCATGATGTCCAGCACGATGCCATCGAACGGCGTGCCGCTTGCCGCAGCGAGCGCATCGTTGCCGTTGTGGCAAACATCGACAGCGAACCCTTCCGCCTGAAGCGCCTTGCGAACAAACGAGGCGGTCTTCTTTTCGTCTTCAACTACCAGCACACGCATGGATAAAGTCTAGTGGGCTTGGACGCCCGGCAGCAACTGCACGCTTTGCCGCCGGAATGTCTGGCGGCAGCAATTCCGCTAAACGCCATATTTTTTTCTACTTCTTTTCCTTCGCTTCCTCCTGCTTCTCCTTCTCCTGCTGTTCCGGGGTTTCCTTTTCCGTCGATAGGACTTTACCTGTGATGGCGTCCACAGTGACTTCGGTAATGTCTTTTGAATCTGGTGTGGTGATGTCAAATGACCAGATCAGCTTGCCCTTTTCTTTCTCAATCTCCCCTTCCTTGATCGTGCCGCCCGGCACGCCCGCAAGAGCGGTCTTTTCGGCTTCGGCTCGCGTCACTTTCGCCTTGGCTTCCAGTTTGGCCTCTTTGTCTTTGCATTTCGTCGAGCAACAGGCGCTAAGCCCGCCTGCGAGCAGCCCAACGGTTAGAATCGAACAGATGATATGTATACTTTTCATGTTTTTGCTGAGTGTCTTGGTGTTGCAGTGCTAAATTCGTGTTCTATTTTGCCTTGGTGGCTGCGGGTTTCTCCAGTTCATAGACCAGAATCTTGAAACTGTCTGGAACCATTTTTGGCCGCTGTCTCGACTTGCCCGATGCCGGCTCGGTCGGCGCCTCGAACCTGGCTGAACCCAGGTAAATCCTGTGAGTTTTCATATCCAGCGTCATCGTCCGGGCGCGAGGTTCTGTCTTTAGTGTCTGCACGACGGTGAGTTTGTCGGGCGCATCCTCATGCGCAATCGTCACGGTGCCATCGCCGCAAGATGCAAACGCGAGCTGTGTCCCGGGATCGAACGCATTGGCGTCAACTCCATCGCCAATAGGCACTGTCGCCACCACTTTGCCGCTGGTGCTGTCCATCATGGTCATCAGCTTATTGCCGCAACCGAGAAAAAGCCGGTGATGCGCCAAATCGATCGCCATACCTGAAGCTTCCTCCCCAGGGGCGATTGGCCATGTGTTCAAAATTTGATGTGTCTTGGTATCAATCGCCACCACTTGGTTCTTGTCTTCCAGGTTATTGTAAACACAGCCGGCTTTCGGGTCACAGGCTGCGAACTCGGGCTTCCCGCCCAGCGGGATCGTTGTGATAACTTTACCCAGTTTCGCATCGATCACCGTCGCGGACTCGCCGCGCCCGTTGAACATATACACCTCTTGCTGCCCCGGCTCATATAACATCCCGTCGGGATTTTGACCCGTTTCCACCTTCGCCAGCGTTTGCAGAGACTTCAAGTCAACAACGCTTGCTTTGTTTTCCCGCCCATTGCTCGTGAACCCCTTCTGAAGCTCCGGCGCGGGGGCAAGACCGTGTACCCCAGGTGTATTGGTGATCTCGCCGACTACTACGTCCTTGTCGATGTCAATGACGACAACTTTTGTACCGTGACTGACATAGAGACGTCGGGCGCCTGAATCCACGGACAGATAATCCCATCCTCCCTCACCCCCGACGGCGATCTCTTTTGAAAGCGTGTATTTATTTTGTGCATTAGTGATGGATGAATTCGTGAATAATAGGATCCCCAACAGGACGATTCCGGTGAGGGGGTGATGTTGCCTGTTGATTAAGTTTTTGATTTTCATCTGTTTGGTTGTTTGATTACTAAACCTGACGGCCCAAAGTTCACCCTGCGAACATGAAGGCACCCTGAACCGGGTATGACAGTTTTGTCATTTTCACCAGCCCGCAGTTGAATCACCGCCCGAGTACTGAGAGACTGCGCCAAGTTTCGATCATGCATATACCCGACGGGTTCATCGATGGGAAGACCGCCGTTACTGCTGCCACGCTTGCTGCGGCTGGAGTCGGACTGGCCTTGCGCCAGGTCAGGAAGAAGC
>CAIQQM010000257.1 GCA_903873945.1 uncultured Verrucomicrobiota bacterium | reverse complement strand
CCTTGAGATCATGGTGGAGGATCGCAACGCGCAGGAAAGCCCGGCCCTGGCGCTGGGCGGCGGCTATTCCAATCTGGTGGGCATCGCCTTCCGCATCGCGCTCCAGCGCATGATACTGCCCCGGGTCCATGTGCTCATCCTCGACGAGCCGAGCACGCACATCGACGAGGCGAACATGGAACTGCTGATCCCGTTCTTCGAAAAGCTCAAGGAGAACCTGAGTCACTACGGGATTGAGCAGTGCCTCATCATCGATCACCATCCCAACTGGCGGAATACGACCACGGCGGTCATCAACGTGGGAAACAACGGGTTCAGCCCGCCACCCGAAGCGGACATCAAGTCGAATGGAGGAGCCGAGGTCGTTCCCAAGGGCGACGCGCCCGAACTGTCAACGAAGCTATCGTCGCCGGCTAGATCTTCGAAGGGATTCCCGGTGCGTGGAAGCCGGCGAAATGCCCCTTTGACTTCGGAGCGGGAGGCGTGAGGAGCTAATCACGCCGACCGAACCCGCAGCCTTCTGATCCGAAGTCACCTAAACACTTGAGTTTCCTAGGAAAATAGCGGGTTTTCTGGGCTTTTTGTGAGGTCCGGCAGACAGCGGCAGAGGCCGGCAGAGAAGTTGTAGTGTAAAATTAGGTACGAGCCACCGACCCGGTTTTGATGCCAAACCACTCGATAGACCTTCTGATTCTGTCTCAGAAGGCTGTGGTTTCTCTGGCAAAACCAGCGAGTGCGAGCAGTTTTTTAGCCCATTTCAGGCTTAGTGGCAAGACGGAAACTGCACGAATTCGACCGCCGAGATCGACCTTCCGGACCGGAAGTATCCACTTGAGCGCCGCAACCGCACAGAACCGTTCCATCACCCGCGGAGCGCGTTGTCTCGCCTCTGACAACCCAGAGAGATGGCCAAGAAGGGCCTCGAAGAAATCGGAATGCTGGAGCAGGCTCCCGAGCCCGGTTGCCAGGAATGCACGCACCTTGTCTGGTACCGAGGCAACCTCTCGCACTACCGTGTCTTCGATCCGCTGAACGCGGCGCTCATTCGATGGGCATGCCGGAAATACAAAAAGCTCCAGGGTCATCGGACTCGGGCGTCGCAATGGCTGCGCAAAATATCTTCGAGAAACTCTAACTTCTATAACACACTTATTGAAAGGTATTTACGTCGTAAAAATAAGTTAACTTCTGCTAGCGCCGAGTATTGATAGTTGACAACTTTGGTAAAATCGGTTTTATTCAGTTCGCACTGCGCAACCCCGCGTGCGAACTGATGCCATGAAAACTGGAACTTCGAGTCTAACTGCTAACGCCGGATACCTCCTTCCTCATGTGCGGCACGCTTTGGCCCCGTTGCTCCCGGGGCAATCTTCGGGCGGTTGTGACATTATTGGCCCCGGGGCGGTCGGGTCGCTTATTGCTCAGGCGCGGCAGACTGCCCATCATGATTTTTCTCTCTTCGGGCGCAAGGGGCCCGTGGCCACCTCCCGGTCCGACAAACCTGCGCCTGTTATTGTGGTGGCGGTGAAATGCGGGCAGGTGAGGGAGTTGATCAACAATTGTGGCGAAATCTGGAACACTGCCACGACGCGAATCGGTGCGATCAATGGGATCATCGACGAACAGATCCCGGGGCTTCGCTTCGACGGATTCTTCAGCCTCAGCGTCGGGGTGACCAAAGATGACGACGGAAAACTGACCATTGTCGTTGCGGCGCCTTCTTGGATCGTTCCGGTGAACCGACCGTTTTCCCCGTCGGTTTGCGCGAGCCTCACGGATATCGCCAGCGACATGACGGACATGGGAGTCCCCACCGAGGTTCTCAACGAGCCGGAGCTCGGCCGTGAATTTCGTTGGGCCAAGCTTTTTTACAACTGCGTGGCCAATCCGCTCTCGGCAATAACGGGCTTGCCGATGGCCACGCTCGCCGCGACGCCGGGGCTGGGGTCGGTGATCTCCGGCATCGTCTCCGAGTTTAATGCCGTCGCGGAAGCCGCAGGGGTCCTCTTCCGCGGCACAATCGAGAAGGCGCTTGCCTTCCTTGAACAAGGCAGGGGCCACTTTCCCTCCACAGCTTTGGATGTCATCCGTGGCCGGTCGACGGAAATTGTATTTCTCAACGGCGCCATCAGCGATCTCGCGGCTAGAAATGGCCTCGAGGCACCGCTGAACGGCCTTTTGGTTCGCCTGGTCACCGAACGCGTGACTTTGTCCGCGCGCGATCTGCGCGCGATCTCGGATTTCACCGTTTCGTCCCCCTGTCATTTTCCTGCATGAAAACGATCGAACTTTTTCAACCCGGCCACGTCGGAGAAATCATCCAAGTCGTCGCGATCGACTATGTACGCCGCGGTTCCTACCGTCGTTGCGCGGAGAAAGTTCAATTGGTCACCATGCCGTGCCCTTGCGTCGGATCAGTGATCACGCTGCGCTATGGAAGCTCACGCAAGATCGGGCTGATTGGCCCCAGCCACTTCACCAAAGCACTTAATGCCGGCCGGAAGCTGCTGGAGCTCCTCAAAGTGGGACTGGAAGGCGAGATCTCCATCACCCACGTCCCTCCAAATCTCAAGTCGGGTTTGGGTGTCGGGCGCTCTTCGGCAGACGTGATCGGAGTCCTGCGGATCATACTGACCGCGCTCGAGTTTCCCGAGAACCGCGCGGAGGAGCTGCTGGCCCAACTCGCGCAGCGAGCCGAACGGGCGGTCGATCCACTGATGTTCCAGCAGCCGGTCCTCTTCGCCAGCCGCGAAGGAATCGTGCTGAAGAAATACTCCCTGTTGCCGCGCATGGCAGCCATCGGCTTCGTCTTCGATCACGTCGTCGATACCGTCGCCCTCGCGGATCGCCAGGCTCGGGAAGGTTCTCCGACGCAGAATCTGGCCTTCGCGCCCATGGTAGTGAAACTCTTCGAGGCGGGCATAGAACGGAACGATGCTAAGCAGATCATCAAGGCGGCCATGCTCTCGGCGCAGCTCAACCAGGCGCTCGTGGCCTTTCCCCATTTTTCGCGCCTGCACGACTTCGCCGAGAAAGCGGGAGTTGGATTGTCCATTTCGCATTCGGGGTCGGCGGGCGCGCTGCTGCTGGCTGGGGTGCCGAGGCCCGCGGAAGTGGCTACCATTGCGCACCACTTCGAGACGGAATTTCAAACGCAAACATTCCATTGGAGACTGCCATGCTAACAAAGATTGACGACCTCTGCACCCCGACCTTCCATCACTGGGAACCGAATCTTACGGCCATGAGGTTCGAGTTGATGAAGGCCCTCCCTGCATTTTTTCGGGTCAAGAAGCTCCTGCTCCGCAATCCCACCATCAGGACAATAGTCGAGACCACCAGTGGAACGGCAGGGCTGGGCCTCGCCCACGCTTGCCAGGAATTGGGGTTGCGTCTCATCCTCATCTCCGATCCGGCGATCGATGCCGAACTGCAGAGCCGGCTGGAGGCTTTGGGCGCTAAGGTCATCAAGGTGGATGCCCGTTTCAAGACCGAGAAGGGCGGTTTTCAAAAGGCGCGGCTGGATGAATTGAACCGGATTCTGAAAACCGAGGCCGGATCGCTCTGGACCCAACAGTATCACCACGAGGATTGGAAGCTCGCCTACGCTTCCGCCGCGGGTGACCTGCTCGCTTCCGGAATCGAGCCGGATATCCTGGTCGCGGCCTGCGGCTCAGGCGCTTCCGGTTCCGGGGTCGCGCGAGCGATCGCCATGGTTCGCCCCATCGAACTCCATATGGTCGACACCTATCACTCGACGCTTTTCGGCACGCCAGAAGGTCCCCGCGACCTGCGCGGATTGGGAAACAGCCTCATTCCTGGGAATCTGGACTACACGCTGGTGGATGGGGTTGCCTGGATCAACAACGCGGCCGCGGTAGCTGCCGCTTACGAGATCAATCGCGAGGGCCTCGATGTCGGCCCAACTTCGGGCGCTACCTGGTTGACCGCTCGCTGGCTGGGGCACCGCTTTCCCACCAGGCAGGTCGTGTTCATCTGTGCCGACGATGGCCGCCGCTATGGGAACACCGTCTTCAATGCAAACCAGGTCAAAGCGTTCGGCGAAATATCGGCGCGGGATTACGAGCCGCGCATCGTGAACCTCCCCTCCGAAACCAACGGTACGGATCGCTTCCAGTACATGTCCTGGGGTCGCCGAACCCTGGAAGAGGTGCTCGCCGCGCAGTCAAAATCATGAGAAAAACTCTCCTTTTCTGGGAATCCAATACGACGGGAAGCGGCGCCGAATTTCTCCGGGCGACACTCGCCCTCGGCTGGCAGCCGCACCTGCTTTGTGCGGACCCCGGCTTATACACCGATGTTCCCACCGAAACGGCGATCACGCGCCTGGACTCCTCCGCGGATGAACAGCAGGTCGAAGCCCTCCTCCGCCAGATCGCTCCCCACGGCATTTTAACGACCAGTAACCACTTTGTGACTCAGTCAGCCCGGTCCGCCCGCCGGCTGGGGCTGGCCGGCCCTGATCCCGACGCGCTGGCTCGATGCATCGACAAACATCAACAGCGAATGCACCTGCTCGAAGCGGGCATTCCGCAGCCGGCATTTCGCTATTGCCGCAACGAGGCGGAAGCCGTCGCCGCCGCGGCGGGGTTGGGTTATCCGGTTATCGTCAAGCCGCTCAGCGGCTCCGGGAAAGTGGGGGTGTCACTCGCGGAGGACGAATCCCGCCTGCGCTCGTGGGGAAGGCCCTTGCTGACCTCCGCCAGCAACGAGCGGGGACAGGCCATCCCGCCAGGAATTCTTGTCGAAGCCTACTTTGCCGGCCGCGAATTCAGCATCGAATGTTTCCACGGATCGCCCGTCGCTGTTTGCGAAAAACAATGCTCGCCCCCTCATTTTGTTGAAGCCAACCACGTCACTCCACCGATCGATTTGCACAACCGCAGCCTGGCTTTGCTCCAGCAACTGGCCCGCGACGCGCTGCGCGCGCTTGGGCTGACTTGGGGTGCCGCTCATGTTGAAGTCAGGATGAATGCAAATGGCGAACTGGCTCTCGTCGAGGTCAACCCGCGACTCGCAGGTGGAAATATTCCGCTGCTAGTCACCGCGGCAACGGGGGTCAATCTCATTCGCTGCTCGCTCGAAGCCAGCGTGGGGATGCCTGTGGACCTCAAGCCGACGCTGCGCCGGGCCGCCGCGATCGCCTTCCTTTTTGCGCGGGAAGAGGGTGAACTTCGCGGGATCGCCGGCCTGGATGAATCCCGCCGTCTGCCCGGTGTCCGTTTGGTCAGGGCATATCCGCGCCGCAGCTCGACGATTCGACTCAAAAACGATTTCCGCGACCGGATCGCCTACGTGATCGCGGAGCATGCCGAGCCGGAGCGGGCTTTCGCCACCGCCGTCGAAGCCGCGTCTTATCTTCAACCGGAGATCGAACCATGAACCAAGAAAATACCGGGCGTCTGCAGGCCATCTTGTGCCCGGCGGCGAGACGCGTAGCCTACCGGAACGGGGGCATCTCGCGGGATGACGTGCCGGTGCTGAAGCGGCATTGGCAGATTCACCAGGCGCACGCCTTGATGCTCATCGAAAGCGGGATCGAGGCAGAGGCCGCGCGCCGCGTTTTGGAGGCCTTGACGGAGCAGGAGAACAATGGCTTTACCGCCTTGATGGGAAGGCTGACCCCGCGAGGCTTGTATCTCGCGTGCGAGTCGTGGCTCTTCGAAGCGATCGGCCCGGCTGCCGGCGTGCTGCACACGGGGCGCTCCCGCAACGATCTGAACGCCACCGAGCAGCGGCTCGCCGCCAGGGCTGCATGGCGCACGGTAACCGGACAACTGCTCCGCCTGGCACAAACGATGGCGCTGCAAGCCCGGCGCTATCGCGATGTCCCCATGCCGTTGCACACCCACTATCAGCCAGCAGTGATCTCAACTTATGGCCATTGGCTGGCGGGTTGTGCCGAAGGCATCTTGCGCCTGCACGCGCGAGCCCTAGCCGAACTGCCGCATCTCAATTTGTGTCCCATGGGGGCCGCCGCGATAGGCGGGACCAGCCACCCCATCAATCCAGGAATCACGGCGCAGCTCTTGGGCTTCGCGCAGCCGTGTAGGAACTCCGTCGATGCCATCGCCGCAAAGGATCACCTCCTGGCGATGATGGGGCTTGCCGTGGGAGCGGCCCATCTCATTTCGCGCATCGTGCAGGACTACCGGTTCCGCACTTCCTCAGAACTCGGATGGTTCTTCTTGCCCGACCAACTCACGGGCGGATCAAGCGTGCTGCCGCAGAAAAAGAATCCGTGGCTCCTTGAGCTGGCGATCGCCCGATTGGCCCGGGTCTACGGCAGCCAGACCAGCTTTTACGTTTCCTCATTTGCCGAGCCCCATACCAACACGATTCCCGCAGGCGCCGAAGCGCTCGGGGGGCTGGAGCAGTCCATCCAAGGCTTGAGCGATGCCATCCTACTCCTCCGGTTGCACGTGCGATACCTCGAACCGCGGATCGCCATCCTGCGAACCGCCTGCTGCAAAGGCTATCCTTTCGCGCAAGCTTTGGCCGAGGAACTGGCCCGGCGGGGAAGGACCGCTCGGGCGGCGCACCATGAAATCGGCGCCCTCATTCGCCAGGCGGTCGAGGGCGGCTCCGCCGACAACGAACCGCTCGTTGCCGCTCGATTCCTCGACCCAGATTGTCTTGCCTACGGCGGTGGCGCCGGAGGCTCCACTTCGGCGGACTCGCCGACCTTGGAAGATCTAATTATCTCTCAATCCAAGCTCCGGCAGTCCGCCATCGCCCAGTGGAAGCGGGCTCGGGAAGACTTGTACGCCCGCGCGCGGAACTCGCCGCCGCCCTAACCCCATTTCTCCGAGAAACTCACATCAACCATCAACCATCAACTGCCAATCCATAATGACCTATCGACATATCGCCTTCATCTTTTGCCGGAATCTCCAACGCGATCCGGTCGCAAATCACATCCTAAACCGTCTCCTCGCTCTACGGCCGGCGGAACCCTCCGGCGATCAGTTCGACGGACACCCTATTCATCGCTGGCAATGCCCGGACACGGGCGTGCAGTTCGCCTTCGCGGCGAGCGTGGACGTTGTCTCGCACGACTACGGCCGGTATCTGCCACAATTGAACAACTGCTTCGGCACCTGCGATTTCGTCGGCTTGGTCAATTGGCACGAAGGAGCCAATGCCCCCGATCGCATTCTATGCCTTCATACCACCGGGGACGTTTCCAGCGGCCAATTTGGAAGCGCGGACCCGGTGGCGTTCACGGGAATCCTACGCTCCTTTTTCGCCGTCACCCAGCGGATCGGCTGCACCTATGCGAGTCTTTCGGAAGCCACCCACTGGTCGGGTATGGGATTCAGTGGGCTTGCAAACCAAATCACTCAATTCCCGGTTCCGGTCATGGATCTCGAAATTGGCAGTAGTCCGGCGTCGTGGTCCGATCCCGACGCTCACACGGCCCTCGCCACCGCCCTGCTGGAGTTTCCGCTGCACCTCACGCCGGAAGCACCGGCGATCCTGTGTGTGGGCGGAGTGCATTTCGAGCAAGCCTTCTGCTCGCCGCTACAGAATGGCAACGTGAAAGCTTACAATCTCGCTCACATCTTACCAAACCAGTGGCTGCAAATGGACCGTTACACTGGATCCGAAGGTGTTGGCAACATCCTTGCCGCGGCCTCCAGCATTCGCGGCGGCATCCGCGCGATCACGTTCCACGACAATTTGAAAGGCCCGCTGAAAGAAAGCGTTCGTGCAGCTGCTGTCAGTCTGGGTATACCGGCCTTCAACCATAAAGTCCTGCGCGATCCGGTCCGGTTCGCCAACGCCTTGCCTGTATCGCAACCTTCATGAGCTGTCCGTCACTTATCCTTCTTCGTTCGGACGAACCGCATCACGAAGCCTTGGAAAGGCTTTTGGCCAATCGTTTCGACTTGCGCGCCGTGGTGGTCGAACCCGGTGGCGCTCAACGCCGGAGGCTGTTCCAGCGCGGGAGGAAACAGGCCTATCGCTGGCGAATCTATCACATGTGGCGTCGACGCCTAATGGGAAGCGCGCGATTCCGCCAGAAATTCTTTGCGAAGGTTGGCGGCCGTCCGGATGTGAACAATGGAGCGACGATCGTCGATTCGATCAATGATCCCACAGTTCATCAGATCCTGCGGAACACGCCACATAGCTTCGTCATCGTAATCGGCACCTCCATCCTCTCACCGACGTCGCTAGCCGCGTCCTCCCGACGTTATATCAATATCCACGGGGGATGCCTTCCTCACTACAAGGGCAATCACTGTGTATTCAGGGCTTATCTCGACGAACGCGAGGATTGCCTCGCCGCCACCATTCACTATGTCGATGAGGGTATTGATACCGGAGGGATCATCGCGGTGTGCGCCGTGGACGAGTTATCCGCACCCATTTTCGCGGGACCAGAGTACTTCTACTGCGCGGCTGAGCTACACGCGTTTAAGAGGCTTATCGACTTGCTAAGTCAATTGGATGCCATGCCCCGTGTGGGAGAACCACAACCAACTGTGGGGCGCACGCTCCGCATGAGTGACCGGACTCCGCTATGCGAGTTGGCATTTTGTGCAGTTCAAGTTCTCCACGTTTGGCGGCGGCTGTGGCTGCGCTTCAGTGGGCATCACTAAGTTCAAGAATTGTCGCGGCGTTTTGCGATAGTCTTTTGCGGATCGCCACCCGGCGCGGACGGTGCGAAATGTCGGTACAAAATGGGGTTTACTTCGGTCGAAAAATGGTTAACTTTAACAATCGTGGAAAAGTCGAAGATAACGCGCAAGAAAACCAAGCTTAAGAGCAGTGGAGGGGTGCTGGAGCGTGCGCGCACGAAGCTGCGCATGACCCGCCGTGAAGTGGTGGAGTTGTTTAACGAGCAGTCAAGCACCCCGCTGCACGAGATCACGCTCTACAAATACGAGAAGGGTAAACTTCGGCTGCCACGTGCCGCTGCGCCATTGCTGGCGGGTATCTTGCAGATCGAGCTTGGGGATCTGGTCGCGGACAACACACGTCCTTCGAAGCAGCTCCGGTACGCCGGCCTGCCACACACAGACTCTGAAATTCTTGAATTCGCGCTGACGATGGGCCGCCTTGACGACGCAAATCGGCATCTGCCGAAGGTAAATTTCGAGCGGGCGACGCTGGATTCCTCGAATCAGGCATTGGAAAAGCTTGCAACCGGGGATATCGATATTGCCCTTTTCAATACAAACCAGTTCGATATGCAGGACGGCAGGATCGCCAACTCCGTTTTGAAACTAGGGCCAGTCGTGAGGTTTCACAGCTACGCGATCCTTTTCGCGCCGCCTGAAAATGTGCAGTGGCTGTCGTTTCAGGAGTTGTTCAATCGTCAGATGCCGAGGATGAGCCGCGCGGCACGGCTCGAGTCCGCCCTCAGCTGCATGCTGGCCCAAATCTGGCCAACGGACGGGTCGGTCGAGCCGAAGGTGTTGTTTGCGCCGGATTCCGATCGACGTACGCTTCTGCTCCTGCTGTTAAGCCTTGCGCGTGATCGAGCAACCGAGGAATCAGAACCCCGCCTGCGTGCCCTTCAACATGCAATCGAGCAGGTTAAGCCGAACGGCGACACGGAGGACGGCTGCTTTCAGCAGTTCGTTAAATGCCTCACCGAGCCCCATGAGCGACGTGGCGGTGCCATCTTTGCCGGCACCATTCCGCAACGACTGCTTGCGGAGGCTCGAGGCGCGGGTCTGTTGATGACCCCGGAGAATTTCGCATGGCTCGCGACGGCACGCGACAGCGTCGACCGCACTCTTCAGCCGACCAATTCCCTGCTTGTTAACCGGCAATCGTACACTGGCGAGCCCGAAATGTTCGACGCCGCGATCGTTCGGTGGAATGCGGCAGTCCAGTACATTCAGTCCCAGCCGGCACCAAATCTGGCGTCGGCTTACCTTACGGGTGCAATTCGTCGGGAAATGAGCAACTACGTTGGGTTGCCTGTGGATCCATCACCAGAAGAACTTGCGGCACGAATTTTCGGGGAGCGGATGATCGTGCTCCTGCCGCACGGCACCGACTAGTTCTGAGTCAAATCAACTCGCAAAACGATGAAACCTGCCGAACTCTCGCTTCAGGAAGTTAGCCTCGAATTTCCGACGAGTAATCGGCCGTTGGCGGTCATATCTGGCCTCACCCTAGATGTCGCGAAAGATGAGTTCGTAAGCGTGGTCGGCCTGTCAGGATGCGGCAAATCCACACTGCTTCATCTTGTGGCTGGCTTTCTTCAACCAACCACGGGCCACATTTCATATCGAGGAGCAGCCGTGACGGGGGTGTCGAGCGCCCGGGTAATGGTCTTCCAGGAGGATTCGGTATTTCCGTGGATGACGGTGCTTGAGAATGCCGCGTATGGACCGCGAGCGCGGGGCGTCGCCGAACCGGAGGCAGATCGAATTGCGGGTAAGTACATCGACTTGGTGGGGCTGCGGGAGTTCGCGGAGGAATACCCCAAGAACCTCTCCGGAGGAATGAGAAAGCGCGTAGATTTGGCTCGCGCTTATGCCGCTGAGCCCGGGGTTCTGCTGATGGACGAGCCGTTCGGCGCGCTAGATGCGTATACCCGCGAGCGCATGCAGGTCGATCTTCTGGAGCTTTGGCAAGCGGAACAAAAGACAGTTCTCTTCGTCACCCACGATCTTGCCGAGGCCCTTCTTATGTCGGACCGAGTAATCGTTCTTTCGCGGCGACCTGCAAGAGTGCATACGGTGATAACTGTACCGTTTTCCCGGCCGCGAAATCGGGGGCTCCGCAAGACGCCGGAATTTCTCAAACAGCAGTCCCTTTTGGAGGAAATCCTTCACTCATTTGAGGTCGCCGATGCATGTGCCCACACGTCATAAGGTCATCGCTAATTGTGCCATGCTGATGCTTTTCGGCCTGTTGTGGTACCTGTTCACCCGCGATCAATCCGACCGAGGATCGCTCATGTTTCCCCGACCGGCGTTGGTGCGCGATACCTTCGCATCGCAGTGGCGGGAGATCCTTTCCTACGCGTTCACCACGTGGTATCGAGTTGTAATTGGTCTGAGCTTAGGGGCCGCTCTCGGGGTAACGGCGGGGCTAGCGATGACATACAATCGCGTGCTCTATTTTCTGATCGACCCGGTAGTGGAATTGATCCGTCCCATCCATCCAGTTGCGCTCACGCCGTTTTTTATCCTGTGGCTTGGACTTGGGAATACTTCCCAACTGCTGCTCATCGCTCTAGGGTGCTTTATGGTGATGGCGGTATCAACGTACGTCAGTATCTCAAATATCAGCCCGATCTATCTGCGCGCAGCGCAATCGCTTGGGGCGAGCAAACCCCACATTTACCGTTCTGTAGTCATTCCGGCGATGATGCCCGCCCTAGTTGGCGGGACGCGCGTCGCGCTCGCTTCGGCGTTCGCACTGACCGTGGCAGCGGAATATTTGGGCGCGCAAGGCGGACTGGGCTTTCTGATCCGCAACGCTCGCACGATTCTGCACACCGAGACAATCCTGCTCGCCGCGATGATCCTCGGCCTCGAGTCCCTTGTGACTGATCAGGCCATACGACTGCTCTTTTCCCACTTTACTCGATGGACACATAAACCGATAGAAATCTAAGAATTATGAAACGTTCACTAATCCTGTTCCTCTTGGTCATGACTTTCGCTGCGTTCTTTTTCACGGCATGCGACAATAAATCGAAGTCAGCCGCCCCAGCACGCAAGATTGTCTTCGGCATCTCACCTTTCCCCGATACGCATATGCCAGTTCTCGGCAAGATCAAGGGCTGGTACGAGGCGGAGGGACTGGACGTTGAGTTCCGCATTCTTGGCTGGACGGAGGTGCAGGAAGCGCTGTCTTCATCCGCCGCCAACCGGATCGATCTCGGCATCAATAATATCTCATCCGTTGTGGCCACGCACGCGAAAAACCCATCACTGATTTACTATTATGGATTCAACACGTTCGACAGTGGATTCGCACTAATGACCCGGCCCGACGGGAAGATCAAGCCACTACAGTATTTCTTGGATAGGGGAGAATCCAGAGCAGATGCAATTCGGCACTGCGCGGAACAGCTGAAAGGTAAGACCGTCGTTACTACTTCCAACACCGACATGGAGCAAGGCGTCGCGGCCTGCGCGCGCAAAGGCGGGTTGTCGTTCGAACAGGATGTGAAAATCATCGATCTGAACCCGGATGACGGCATGACCGCGTTCATCTCCGGCTCTGGCGATGCCTACATCGGCGGCATCCCACACCGGATGAAGCTTGCGGAGCAGGGAATGGTTACAGTAATCACCGGGGTAGATCTCGGGCCAGCGCCGATCAATGGCATCGTAACCACGAAAGAATTTGCTGCGGCCAATCCAGAGGCCTTGAGCAAAATCCTGAAGGTCTGGTTCAAAATTGTTGATTATACCGACAAGAACCTCGACGAAGTGGCTGGAATCATGACCGCAGAATTAAACAAAAATACAGCGGCGCGTGTGACTCCGGAACAGTTCAAACTCTTCTGGAATAATTTCGAGCATTACCCGGCCACCCCAGAAGAGGTGGACACGCAGATTCTCAGTCCCTCTGGACCAAACTATTGGAAGGCCTGTTGGGACGACTGCAATTATTACTTCTTTAACATCAGGAAAAAGATACCCCAGCCTGTGAAGCCGGAAGACGCATTCTACATGGAGGATGCGCAGAAAAAGTTGAAAAAGCTCCTGACGGAATCAAAGTAGACGGCAATTCATGAACTTAATCGTAGAAGATCTTGCGGAACGGATGCACAACTATCGGCATGAGCTGGTAGCGGACGAGTCGGCGGCACCGTTACACGCGCGAGGCCGTGCCGGCAGGGTGGTGTTTTTGATCGGTGCGGGCGCAAGCAATGCGGCCGCAGGCTTGCCTTTGGGTCGCGAACTCGCCGCCGATCTTAGACACCGGATGGAATGCTCGACGGAGCCTCGGCGGACGCAACTTGAGGGGTGGCTTGACCAGATGGTCCGCGATCTTCACTTCGATCGGGACGACTTCAAAACCATTCTTTTCTCTCTAAACAAGATCGACAGCCCTAGTCTTGTGCGGCTTGTGCAAGAAGCGCTGCTGCACGCCGTGCCAGTGTGTCCCGTCTACGACCGAATCGCCCGCCTTTTCAAGGCTCGTTACGCGGATGGTATCGTGAACTTCAACTTCGATGAACTGATGGACGCCGCGATTGTTCGCGCCTTTGGCGGAACGTCGGGTTACAAGCATATCTATTCGGAGGAGACGGTGCCTGCCGGCTGGAACGACGGATTTGCTCACCTGCCGGAGGATCCGGGACCAGTGTATGTGAAGCCGCACGGAACCATCAGTCGCGGTGAAACGCTGCGTTTCGCGCGGAAGGAGTTTTGGCGGATTCAGCAAGCCCAAGCGAACGTGATGCGTTCGCTGTTCAGTGGCAAAAACGTAACGGTCGTGCTTGTCGGCTTCCGTCTGAAATTCTTTGAACTAAGTACACTACTGCCGAAGTGGTTGGATCCAACGTCGGAGATCGTCATTATCGACCGGAACGAGGATGTGCTCGATGACCTTGTAAGGCCGTTCTATCGGGGAAAATTTTTGAGGATTTCCGAGATGATGAAGCTCGACACCGTCCTGCTCCGCCTCAGCGAGGCGGTCGCCGCCCGGACGATTCCGCAATTGGCAGTGGCATGACGGACGCTCTCGTAGATCCGGAATTCATATCAAAGCCGCCTTCCAGCGGCAGCGTCGTGGTGATTGATACACGCCCGGCCGAGGAATTTCGACGCGGCTGCATCCCGGAGGCGGTTAATATCCCGGAGTTCTTCACGTATCTGCTAACGGATGAGAATGGTGGGCTGGATGGCATGGCGCGTTTTTTTGCTGGGGCGTTGGCGAAGCACGGGGTGACAAACGGCGACACGATCGTGTTTTGCGAGGATGCGCTCACCACTGGTTATGGACAATCCTGTCGAGGCTATTTCCTGCTGAAATACCTCGGCCACCGCAAGGTTCACGTGCTGAACGGCGGTTTGGCTGCTTGGCGGGCCGCGGGTCTTTCGCTAGTCACGCCGGGAGGCCCACGTGTTTCCAAGGACTACAACGTCAAACAGTCGACGAACCTCGTAGCGACAAAAGAGGACGTTCTACGGAGCCTAGGTGCGACAGGTGTGGTGCTACTGGATTGCCGAGATCGCGAAGAGTGGATCGGCCTTAGTTCTTCTCCATACGGGCGCGACTTCTGTCCGAGAAAGGGCCGCATTCCTGGAGCCGTCTGGTTAGAATGGTACCGGCTCATGGAGACGCGAAATGGGTATCCGCGCTTCCGTTCCGTCCAAGATTGCCTTGCAGAGTTTAGCAAAGTTGGAATTGGCACGGAAACGCGCGTGATCGTTTACTGCTTCAAGGGATCGCGTGCCTCCACTACGCTGCTCGCGATGCGTGCAGCGGGAATCACGCAGGTTAAAAACTATTTTGCGTCGTGGAATGAGTGGTCCCGCGACGCGCGACTGCCGATCGACGAACGGTTGCTGATTTAGCTGGAGGGAAGTGGTGCAACGTCGCGACCGCTCCAAATTCCTGCACCTGGCGAACCACGGACGCAACGATCTCGGGGTGTTGCTTTCGCAGTTTGCGATTGGTTACGATAAAGCTGTAGTCGATTTCCGGGTCATAGGAGACCCGCTCGGCCCGGTGATCTTTGGATGGC
This sequence comes from uncultured Verrucomicrobiota bacterium, assembly GCA_903873945.1. Taxonomy (GTDB): domain Bacteria; phylum Verrucomicrobiota; class Verrucomicrobiia; order Limisphaerales; family UBA8199; genus CAIQQM01. Next base: position 7,967 of record CAIQQM010000257.1, on the reverse strand, counting down.
GTTTATGGTCTCCGTCGTTCTAAAATGAACCCGCAGCGCCCTTGGGTATTGCGGACAATAGCGATGACCCGGTCTTGTGCGTTCAAAACTGGACTACCGCTGTCCCCCTCTGCAAAAGCAGCATCCAGATCGAGTTCCAGCGTTCCGGTTAGAGGATCGTCTCGACCAACTACGGCCCGAACGTTTACAGTTAGCCTTCTTCCTGGAAGAATTACAGTCACCTGTTCCCCGACTGTCGGATTATTGACCGATATTTGCCGTGGAGCTCCCGCGATATTTGGCATGCCCAGCCATGCAACATCACGTGGCTGAATCGGCTCGATTAATTGAAGAACTGTGCCGTTATCCGAAACTAGATTTGGCGGTGGAGTGCAGTGGCAATGGTTTCTGCGGTCAACTGGGCCGTGGAAGCAGGTAACTATGGCTGTGCCATGGGTTGGGTGGGTTGCGATACTCCCACGGGCCAACCGGGCTTCTATGTTGCAGTTCTGACAGCCCGCGAAACTTATTGTTAACTCTGACATTTGTTTGAAAAGTTGATTTGGGTTCACCCCCCTATATACGTACAAATCATCCCGGGCAAGGAACATACCATTTTTGCCATAATTTGCTATAAAATCCCGGCGTATCGGTACCAGCGTTAGCGCTCATGAAAATGGACCCGTCTCTGCTCACGGAAACGGACCCACCGGGTGGGGGTTGATTTTCTTCTTTCTTCTTCCCAAGCAGAGCGAAGCGGCTGGACTGGGCACTGGATGAAAATCCCCTTGCCCTGCCTCGACAACCTGGGGTTGCTTCGGTAGGACAAGGGGTGCTTTAACTAACTTTAGTGTCCATAGCCAGAGCCTGGGTTTTTTGCAATCCAGATCCGGCAGCATTTTGAGTTTCGCCCGGATTGGTATCGGCGCGGCCCGGTAGTCGCGCTGATCCTCGCGTATTACGTGCTGCTGCGCTCGATTCTGCGCTCCCAGCCTGAGTTGCGCCGGTGCCGGACCCGTTGTCGGCACTGCGGGATTTTCTTTCTCGCCCACCCGCGCAATGCGAGTCGGCGCGATTTGGGCTGCCCGTTCGGATGCCGGGAAGCGTATCGGCGACGGCAGGCCAGCCGGCGCAGCACCGCTTATTACCAGGACGAGCCGGGCAAGCAAAAGAAGCGGCAGCAAAATGCCAAGCGTCGTCGGGCCGGGGCTCCGGCAGTTGCGCCGGCGCCTGCTCCGGCCAACGCCCCCTTACCGTGGCCACGGCCGATTGTGGAGTACGTGCGCATGGCGACGAGTCTGATCGAAGGACGAGCGGTCCGTTTAGCGGAGGTTGTCGAGATGCTGCGGCGAGTGCTGAGACAACACAGCATGGCCCGGACGCGCCGCATCGATAAAATAGTGGCCTGGTTAAATGAACGCCCACCTTAAAGTGGTTCCGGCAGCGGTGAGCGACCTCGAGCTGTCGCAATTGGACCTGCGTTACCAAGGCCATCGGCTCCAGCAGCCTCGGCTGGAGGAGCAGCTTTTGGCCTCGATCGCGCAGGTGGGCATCCAGGAGCCGCTCCAAGGAGTTAGCGGCGGCTCCGGGGCGATCCTGCTCAACGGGTTCAAGCGGGCTCGCTGTGCGCGCAAACTCCACCTGCACACCGTGCCCTTTGCCTCGTGGGGCACCGACGAAGTGACCGGGATCTTGCAGTTGCTGCGTGGCGCTCGCCCCCATGCCTTGCACCTGCTGGAGCAGGCCCGGTTTGTTGATGAACTCAAAAGCCAGCGCGGGATGAGCGTCAGCGAGATCGCTGAACAACTTTCCCGCAGCAAGGCCTGGGTGAGCGTGCGCCTGGGCCTGGTGGCGCAACTGAGCTCCACGGTCCGGGAAGCGCTCTTTAGCGGCGCCTTCCCGGTCTATTCGTACCTTTACTCCTTGCGACGGTTTAGGCGCCTAAAACCGGCGGCCGCCATCGACCAGTTCGTCACGGCACTGCGGGGCAAGAAGCTCAGCGTCCGGGAGATTGAAGGCCTGGCACAGGGCTTTTTTCGAGGGCCGGAGTCCTTTCGGGCGGAGGTGCTCAAGGGCAACCTGAGCCTGCCTCTGCAGCAAATCACCGCCGGCCTCCCAGATCCGGACGATTGCAGTGAGGTGGAGCGGGTCTTCCTGCACGATCTGGAACTGACGCACAAAGGCATGCTCCAGGTCATTAGCAAGAGCTCGGACCCGCGCCTGCAAAGCGGCCCCTTCCTGGTCCAATGCCACCTGCTGACCTCCGGGATGCTCAGTCGCGCGCCGGCCTTTGTTCAACTGCTCCGTCAACTCCATGATCGAACTGGAAAAGCGTAAGGCGATCTTCCTGCTCCACCAGGAAGGCATGCCGTTGCGGGAGATCTCCCGGCGACTCTCTTTAGGCCGCAACACGGTGCGCCGGATCATTGCCCGGGAGGGGCGAGGGCCCGCGCGCGGCTTCAGCCCGGCCATCGACCCGGAACTCTTGCGCCGACTCCATCAAGAGTGCCACGGCTACGTGCAGCGCGTCTGGGAGAAGCTCCAGGAAGAGCACGGCCTCAAAATTAAATACTCCACCCTCACTCGCTGGCTGCGCCTCCTGGGCATTGGCCTGCCGGCTGGCGCACGGTGCGACCGCGTGCCCGATCAGCCGGGAGCCGAGATGCAACACGACACCAGTCCCTTTACGATGGCTCTGGGTTCAACCCCGACCAAGCTCCAGGCCAGCCTTCTTTATCTGCGGTATTCCAAGCGCCGGTATCTGCAGTTTTACCGCGTCTTCGATCGCTTTCAAATGAAGTGCTTCTTGCACCGGGCGCTGCTCCATTGGGGTTACAGTCCCCCGGTTTGCATCATCGACAACACCAATCTGGCCCGCCTGCGTGGCCTGGGCGCCCAAGCGGTGATCGGGCCTGAGATGGAGGCCTTTGCCAAAAGCTACGGCTTCCGGTTCCTCTGCCATGCCCGGGGACACTCGGACCGAAAGGCCGGGGAGGAGCGCAGTTTTTTCACGGTGGAGACCAACTTCGTGCCCGGTCGCACCTTCGCCAGCCTGGAAGACTTGAACCGCCAGGCGCTGGAGTGGTCCACCGTGCGGATGGAGCAGCGCCCGCAGGGCAAGCCGGGGCTTATCCCCGCCCAGGCCTTCGAATACGAACGGGGCTTTCTCCAGCAGTTGCCCCCGCACTTGCCCGCGCCTTACAAGCTCTTGGAGCGCAGCGTCGATGAATACGGTTACGTGGCCGTCGAGGCCAATTACTACTGGGTGCCGGGCACCGGACGGGGCGAGGTGACAGTCCTGCGCTACGACCAGCACCTGGAAATCTACCAGGCCGGCCAGCAACTCATGCGATACCCGCTCCCGCCCGAGGGCGTGAAAAACCAGCCCGTCCATCCGCCGGGTCAACCGGCTTCCCGTTACCAGCCGCGACACCGCGAACAGCCCAGCGACCAGGAGGAGAAGCGCCTGCGCCAGGTGGCCCCCGCCGTCAGCGCTTATGTCGATTTCATTCTGGCCAGCCCGGGCTTGTTGCGCCACCAGCATTTGCGCCGGTTACTGGCCTTGAGCCAGCGCATGAGCCCGGAGTTATTCGTGCGCAGCGTCGAGCGCGCGCATCGCTACCGGATCACCAGCCTGGCTACCCTCGAACAGATCGCCCGGTTGCAGTTCCAGTCCGGGGCCGATGAGCTGCCGCTGCCTCCCATCGACGAGTCCTTTCGTGACCGCCCGGCGTATCAGGAGGGCTCGCTGACCGACTCTCCCGACCTTTCCCAGTATGAATGAATCCTTGAAAGAAAAGCTTCTTCATCTGCGCCTCAACCGCCTGGCCACCCAGTGGGAGGAAGATCTCAAAGCGGCTGCCCGCCAGCGGATGTCCCACGCCGCCTTCCTCACCTATGTCATCGAAGAGGAATACCGCGTCAAGCGCGACAACGCCCAGCAGCAGCGCCTCAAACGGGCGCGCCTCCCGGAGCCCTGGACCCTGGAGACCTTTCCCTTTGCCCGCCAGCCCAAGCTCAACCGCAAAGCCATTATGGCTCTTTACGACACCATGGACTTCATCCCCAAGGCCCAGAATATTATTTGGTTGGGCGGAACGGGCGTCGGCAAGACCGGGCTGGCCACCAGCTTTCTCACGCGCGCCATCCAGCAGGGTTGCAGCGGCCGTTACGTGCTCTTCGCCGAGTTGATCACCAAACTCTATCACTCCGTGGCCGATCATTCCCAGGAACGGCTGCTCCGCAAGTATATTAACTGTGACGTCCTCCAGATCGACGAACTGGGCTATATCGAGACCGAACCGGTCCAGGTGGGACTCTTCTTCACCCTGATGCAGCGGCGGCACAAGAAAAAGCCCACCCTCATCACATCCAACCTGGGCTTCCGCGAATGGGGCTCTTTCCTGAAGAACGACCATCTGACGGCAGCGCTGATCGACCGGTTAACCGAATGCAGCCACGTCTTCAACATGCGCGAGTGCGAGAGCCTGCGGCCCAAGCTCTCGGCCCCGTCATGAACTGGAGAGAACGTGCCCAGCGGCTCCGCACCGTGCCCCTGGTCTCGGTGCTCCAACTCAGCGGCGCTCAAGCCGACCGCTGCGACCCTCGCAAGTGGCACACCGGCCGGGGCGTGTTGAGCGTCACGGGAACCCAGTTTATGAACTGGAACTGCGGGCGGGGCGGAGGCGGCGCCATTGATCTGGTCATGCACCTCCACCAACTGGGTTTCGGCCAAGCCCTGGAGTGGCTGGAAAGTCATTTTGGGACCGCCCCGATCGTGGCGGCCAGCCCGCCACCGCGACCGGCGCTATCGCTGCCGCCGCCGTGCCCGGAACACCTGGCGGCCGTCCGCCGCTATTTGCTCCAAGAACGCCGCCTGCCTGCGGCCCTGCTGGAACCGCTCGTCGGCTCTGGCAGCCTCTACGCCGATGCCCGAGCCAACGCCGTCTTTGTCTTGCGCGGCAAGCTCCAGGAGCCCGTGGGCGCGGAACTGCGGGGCACCACTGCCGTCGCCTGGCGCGGCATGGCCTCCGGCTCTCGCAAGGACCGGGGCTTGTTCGCCATCCCGGCCGTCTCTTTGCTCGCCGCCACGGTGCTCTGTGAATCGGCCATCGATGCCATCAGTTGCCACGCGCTGTACCCTCAATATCGCTGTCTCTCCACGGCGGGAGCGCGACCCAACCCGGCCTGGCTTCCGGACCTACTCGGTCAGGCCCGCCAGTTCTACTGCGGCTTTGATCACGACGACACCGGCGAAGCCATGGCCCGATCCATGATGACGCTTTATCCCGCCATCCAGCGACTCCGCCCTTCCCGTAAAGACTGGAACGACGTCCTCCGCCTGGGAACCTGACCTCGCCGCCGGCCCCACTACCGCCGTCCTCCTCCATTCCTCGGTCCCCACTCGGGACCTCCTGCTCGGAACGCCAAAAAGCGCCCTGCTTGGAAAGGGAACAATGCAGTACGCCTCTCTCACCGAGAGGATCCATTTACATGAGTATAGAAGGGTCCATTCCCGTGAGCGGCAACGGTACCAGACCGTGCGATCGAAAGTGGACCTCAACGGTCCCTAAATGGTACCTACTGGCATCTAGTGGCACGGAGCATTCTGCTGAAGACTGAGAACGCACTCCGCGGGAGTGGAGCGAGCGAAGGGATTCGAAACAGCAATTCTGCAGAAGATTCTGATTTCCAGAGCAGTTGTCAAAACTGGCGAGCCGGAACGGTTTCACAGGCTGCGAAAAAACAGCCAGACCATTCTGAAGCCGACCGCCAGAACCCAGCGTTGGATCTGTACATGACCTATGAGGACCACCCCAAACGGAATTGAACGGGAGGTTCAATTCCGAGACTGAAGTTGGCTTCCCCCTGCAAGCAATCCGCCAGCCCAGTCAACATTGTCACCAATCCGCTCACACATCACGCGGTTTTGCCTTTTCGAATACGGTTCGGGGCGGAGTACCGACCCAGCCACAACCATCTGATAAAATATCAGAAGCTTGCGTCGAGTTTCCGGCCTATCCGATTTATACGATCACGCCCCCCTCCCGGTGAATTCGGATCGGAATGGCAAAAACGCTTGAGCTGCCTAGAAAGAGTCAATCCTCTTGTCCTTTGGGAACGTGATGACGTGATGATCCCGGTTCAGAAGTGATTGAGCTCCCTCAGTACATCCGGGGGAAGCCGGTTTCCCTCAACCTGCTCGAAAGAAAGGCGCGGATCCATCGCCGCCCGGCCCCGAAACACCCCGGGTATGAAAGGGTCGAGCTGACGATCCAGTTCGGCTTGGAACGGGTTCTGCGCCGTCCATTCGGCCCATCGTAACGCCTGGCTTTCGGGGGGGAGCGCTCGAAATTCTTCCAGGTAAACGGTGCCGCCATTTTCGTCTCCAGAGAGAAGGCACCCCACTTCCAACACCACCCGGCTAACCACATCCGGCGGCAGTTCTCCGAAGGCGCGGTCATGGAACCTTTCCTGCGTTTCGCAAAATGCCTCGGCCTGTTCGCCCAGCGATTTCAGCTGGCAGGAAATCTCCGGGGACGGATAACTGACCGCGTAATCCTGATCCACATACACCGAACGATTCATCAGGTCGAGCATGGGCGAAAAGTCGAAGACGTTCCCGTGAACGCAGTGCTTGGCAAAGAAATCGTCGATCCCCTTCTGTTTGGATCCCGGCGGGATGACCCCGACAAAAACCAACGCGCCCGCCTCGCGCAAGACCTTGCACAGACGAAGAAGGGCATCCGCCACCTTGTGATTGCGCCAACTGTCCTGGTCAAACAGCACGCCGACCCGGCGACAAGTGCCGTCTTGGGATTTGAACCGGTAAGCTTCCAATTCCGGCGCCAGCTGCCAGTGATCCGGTCCTTGCTTGCGACCCCACATCCAGACCCCAGGGATTCCCACCACATCCATCTTCAAGCCAACCAACATCGGCAGCAGAACGAGACACATGGCCTTCTTCTCTCCCTCGGTGATCCAGAGATCGTAATTCACGTTGGCCAGGACGGAGCGGTGGAAGGCGTCTGACCAGCGGTTGATGATCTTCCCGGTCAGGAACAGCTCGTTGTGAGAGGTCCCAAACGGAGTCGCGTACTTCAGTTTCACCTCGGGAGGGGTGCAGCCCGGCTTGATTCTGCGATAGCTATGTTCCGCAAACGGCTGATAAGGGAAGGCCAGCGCCGGCCGATCCGCCATAATCCGGTGAAGACGGGAGGGCTGGATCTTGCCGCCCCCGGTAAAGACCTCCAGGATTCGCCCAACCGACCGCTCCGTATACGCCCCGGAACGGGCCAAAGCCAGGGTCAGCGGCGCGCCGGAACACAGGTCCGCATGGTTGCGAATCGAGTTGGCCGTCCCGTAGATCCCGGATTCAAGAATCGTGGTGGCCTTATCCCCTTTCAAAAGCCGATCGGCCGCCGCCACGCCTTCCTGGAGGTTTTTCCCCGGCGCCACCACGATATAGGCTGAACCTGTAGCCGCCTCATACAGAAACTCCTGATAACGAACCCATGATTCCCGTTCGTGGTCAAAAACCTGGTATTCGCGGCAAGGATGCACCCCGCGCGGCAACCTCGCATCCCCTTTGGGGTTAAGGTCAACCAGGGTCTTCATTGTCATTTACCCATTGTAACGCTCAGGCACCCATTCGTTGGCTCCGGGCACAGGTTTCACGGGCGAGCATATAATGGGGAAACGATGATGGAAGCTGAGACAGCCGCAAGAGATGAAGCGGCACAACTGATCGCTACGCCAGGGTTACAGCAGCTGCTTGACCGGTTTGCCCAGGAACATTTCCTGCGGTTCGAGGAACCTGTGGCCAACCTGTTCGAGTTTCTGACCTCGAACACCATCCGCTCCAGCGATGAGAGCTTTCTCGGCGAAGAGGACTTGACCGCTTTCATTGCTGAGGCACTGGAGCTGCCGTTCCTGACCAATAGCCACCTTGGCGCCGCCCCGGCGCTCTTCGCTCGCTGCCAGGCCTT
>CAIQQM010000256.1 GCA_903873945.1 uncultured Verrucomicrobiota bacterium | reverse complement strand
TTCGGCGAGCAGGGCTGCGCTGACCACCGCTTCGCAACGGCCTTGCGCCCAAGCCGCCAGGCAATCAAACGGCGCACCCCGCCAAAAACTGGCACTGGCCACGACGTTGGTGTCGAAAACGACTGTCACGTGTTGACGCGGCGGCGCACGCGTTGCACGGCAGCAGCCACCACAGTTTCATCTTTGCTGGTCATTTCCGGCAGGCCGCGTCCGCCCAGTAACAGCGACCGCACTCGCCCCGGCGTGAGCGCCTGGCGTTTGCGCATGACAATGAGTCCGTCCGAATAGCCGACATCCAGTTGGTCGCCGGCCTTGATCCGCGCCATTTCGCGGATGGCTTCCGGGATGACCGTCTGGCCTTTGACTGAAACAGTAGCAATCATGCAGTAAGCCTAGCCTTACTTCAGAAAGATGCAAGTACTTGTGCTTCCGATTCCGCCGCCTCAATTTATCACTCTTTGATTCTCTTCGCCAGGTCAGCGGGCAGAAGCTTGCGGAGTTTGGGATGCGCTTCGACCAGCCGCAAGATGTCCAGCAAGTCTTTCTGGCGTTTGCTGGCGCGGCGTTCCGGGTCCTGCCAGGCGAGTATCTTGCCACGCAACGTGTCCGGCAAGCTCGCCACCCGCATGAGAATGCCGTGGATGTCCGCCGGCACGGAGCGCGCGGGGAATTCGCGATAGACTTCTTCCGTGCTGATTTGCACAGACACTGCCGATCGGCCTTTGAGGTTGCCCGACCATTGAAATGTTCTTGCGACAAAGCCCGCCGCGCGCAACGCCTTCACCGCTTCGGGAATGCGCTTGGCGGCAATGACCACTTCCACGTCCGCCGTCGCCATCGGTTCCTTTGCCCAATGGTTGACCGCCAGGCCGCCGATCATGCACCAAGGGATTTCACGGTGTTCCAGCGTCTCGACGAGCAGTGAAACGTCGCCGCCGCCGCCCGCTGTCTGCCAGTCGTAGAATTGCCTTGCGGTCATGCTTGGATTTTAAGCGAGGGGATGCTTTGGGCAAGCTGCGGCTCACTCGCCACCAGGACCCAATACCTGACCTAACTTCCTGGTGAAAAGCGACAAAACATCACATATGCAGGGGTTTTGCCATAATGTGTAGCAAGTAATATGTTGGTTATGTCTAAAATATACCTTGCCGATATGATATGCATGACTTATTCTGTAGCCCGTGTTCGTGCAAGCCACTAAATCTTCTCGGCAGAACGGCAAGACCTACGTCTCCTATCTGGTGCGCGAGTCCTTTCGCCTCCCCAGCGGGCCACGGTCTCGAACGGTCTGCAACATCACCGACCTGCCGCCCGCCACCCGCGAGCTCATCGCCGCTTCCCTCAAGGGGCAGGTCTTTCTTCCCGCCAGCCAGGTTCAACTCGAAGCGGCCCTCGACTACGGCGGTCTGGCCGTCCTTAATGATGGCTGGTCACGCTTCCGGCTGGGAGAACTCTTTGCGGGCATCGGCTCGGCCCGCCAACGCGGATTGCTCCAAGCCACCATTTATAGCCGCCTGCTCTTTCCCTGCGCCAAGCTCTCACTGGCTCAGAAGGCGCAGGGCACTTGGCTGGCCCAAGCCTGCGGGTTGGCGGCCAAGGAGTCCTTTAATGAGGACGACATTTACGCCGCGATGGATCAACTCAGCGGCCACTGGGTGGGCCTGGAAAAGCAACTCTACCAGCGCGCCTTCCCCCAAGCGGTCCGTTTGGTGCTCTACGATCTGACCAGCGTCTATTTCGAAGGCAAGGGGCCGGAGCACTTGGCCCGATACGGCCACAGCCGGGATCACCGCGCTGATCGGCCCCAAATCATCCTGGCGGTAGCCACCGACACCGAGGGCCTGCCCCTGCACGTTTCGATTCTGCGGGGTAACCGTAACGATACGCAGACGCTCCAGGGGCTCTTGCATACCCTGCGGCGCCGCTTTGGGATCACCGAAGCGACCTTCGTCTTTGACGGCGGCATGAGCAGCCGGATCAACCTGGAGGCCATGACCGAAGCCAAACTGGGCTATGTAACGCGACTCTCGGCGGCTACGCTGCAAACGTTGGTCTCCGAGTTGGCGCTGGAAAAGCAGATGGAGTTGGGCGACCGCCCGCGGCTCCTGGAAATCAGTCACCAGGGCAAGCGCTATGTGATCGCCGGTGGCCCATGGCGTCAACAACGGGATCAGGATCGCCGCCAAAGTCGGATCGCCAAGGCCGAAGCGGAGTTAAAACGCCTGGCGGCGGTCAAGCGCAAGAAAGTTGACCTGCAAAAGCTCGCCAGTCAGGTGGGCCGCAGTCTGCAACGGCTCAAGGCTCATAAGTATTTTACCTATCAGGTCGAGGCGGGGGGCCAGTTGCGGTGGGAACGCAAAGAAGAGATCATCACCCAGGAAACCCAGCAGGACGGGTGGTATTTGTTGCACACCAATGAACCCATCGAGCGCTGCGCGACGGAGCAGGTCCTGGCTCACTACAAAGGGCTGTTGGACGTGGAGGAAGCCTTCTGCGAACTCAAGAGCTACTTGGAAGTGCGCCCCGTGCATCACCGCCGGCCCGATCGGGTGGTCAACCACGTGCGCTTGTGCTTTTTGGCTTATTGGTTGAGCGCGCGCTTGGGCGGGGAATGGCGCGCCAAGGGTGAGACCGAAGAGGTTCCGCGCATCTTGCGCCACCTGCAGACCATCCGACTGGGCTCCTTGCGGATGGGCCAGCGGGTTGAGCACGCGCTGATGACTCAAATCCCCAAGAATATGAACCAACAGTTACAAAAACTGGGCTTGGCACCGCTCTTCGCGGCCCCGCCGAAATCCTAGCGTGTAGCCCGACGAAATCGGGACCACCCAGGTTTCATGGGCTTTCCGTTCGTTCCAATAGGAAGTTAGGATAACACGCCTCTTTCCCATCGCAGAATCCTCCGCCGCGGTGCGATCAAGATCGGAAAGCCCTGTGCGATGAAAACCGGTGCCATTCGGACGGCCTGACTTCCTGCCGGGTCAAGCTGTGTGAACCTCCAGACTCAAGACCTCGCCCGGCTCGCATTCGGCTGCCACTTCGAAGGGGCGGCAACAGACCTCGCAGTCGGTCGTAAACCGCTGGGTCGGGTTGCTGGTATCCACGACCAGATCAAAGCTCTGGCCGCAGTATGGACATTGAATGGTTTCGCTGACTTCCATATTCAGTTGTGCTCAGAGCAACCTTCACCCCAGTTGGAGGCGATTCAACTGCCTTCGTTAATCACACGACAGTCCTTGAGGTTTGACCCCGGCATCCGGAAGAGTTGAGCAAGTTTAGCACGGGCGGGCGAACGGCGCAGATTGCCGGCCCCGGACCCGTGACAAAGTCGCGGAGCGCTGGCGTCCACGCCGGCTTAGAGCGTGGGAACGTGGGAGACGCAGTCACGGATCTGCATTTCAGGGAGGTTAATATTGCCGCCGCCCAGTGTGTCACGCATCCTTCCGGCATGGCTTTTCGGATTCACGACAGTGTAGTGCGCGGCGAAGTGGATAATCGCGTCAAAGGCATCGTGCGCGGCAGATTCTGGCTGGAAGGGCGGGCCGAGCCAGTGGTGCTCGAACTCAAGGGCAACGCCTGGCCGGATCTGGCCGGTTGCCTGCTCACCTTCGCCAATCCACAGAAACGAATATCAGATCCGCAACTTGACTCGTTCCAGCCGATCCAGCGCGGCATAGTCGGCGACCTCACCGCCTCGCGAAAGGTCCGGGTGTTTGACGTGCCGCTGGAGCGGGCGCTCGAAATGAGCCGCCGGAAGGAGAAGCCGCCGGAGCACTTGGCCAACTGCCTCTACCTGGAATGGTTTAGTGAAGCGAACGGGCGGGTCGTCATCGAGAGCGCGGAGTATGACCTGACGGTTTCCGCACCGGAATGGCGAATGACCCCCAAGGAAGAGGAGGAGCGCGCGAACCAAGCTGCCGCGGCAATGGATGAGTTCATGAAGAAGCTTACCGAAAGCATCGAACAGCATCAGCGCGGACAGAAAGACCCCGAGGAGCCCTGGGACGAGCACGATTATGAGAAGTTCTTGAAGGAGAGCGACGCGCGCACGGACAAGTATATGGAGCTGCTGGATAAGTTCGGCGACTCCGACGAAGCCGAGGCGAGAATTGACAAGGAGATGGGCTGGGACCGTGAGTTGACGGAGGAGGAAGCCAAGGCAGAAGAACAGCGCATCGAGGAAATCAATGCCGCGTGCGAGGAGGCGTTGAACCAGCCCGAACCCCAGCCCGAACCGCACCGCGAGGGCATTGATTGGATTCGCACCGAGGACGGCGATCTGCGCCACCCCTTGCAACACCGATGTTTCGAAAGCGCGCTTAGGTTCGGGCATCAAGCCCGCGAACTGGGCCTCGATGAGTCAGGCGATAAGGATCTGGAGCAGTTCCTCTTTGAGTTTCAAACCACGGGGGTAAAGCTGGCCGGCGCTTTGGACGGCATCGCTCGCGGGGAGGGCTTTACTGACCCTGCTTTCACCGTCGCGTATCTGAAACGCGCGTTGGGTCATTTGCACAAGTCTCAGGCCGGACTCGAAGCGGTCGCGCCGAAGAAGCTTCTGCCCGAGACGATAATTGCGGAAGCGCGCAAGGAGTTGTTCGACGTCCGCGAAGGCATCCTTCGCTTAATGGACCAATTGCGCGGCCGGGCCTGAGCCCCCTGCCAGTTCAATAGCCCAAACAAGCCGACCCGGGATGACCGGGCTTCATGGCGATGTGGGGTGGTCGGGCAAGTGGCGGCAAGGTCAGGCAGGTGGGACGCCCGCTTTGCTGTTGGCTACTTAAGCCTCTTGACGAGCACCTTCGAGTTGCGGCCGCTCTGGTCGTATTTCTCGCGGCGAGCGGGAGGCAAGTCATCCGGCGTGCCCTCGACGAAGCCGCCTTTGGACTGGAAATAAGTGAAGGCCTGTGTTGACAGCGCGATGAGTTCGTTGAGGCCCATATCCCTGGCACGGTTTTCAACATACTGGACGAGCTTGCGGCCAATGCCCTGGTTTTCGTGGGCCGGACTGACGTAAAGGCAGGCGAGCTCGCCCTTGCCGTGCTCGGGCCACGCGTGCAGCGCGATGCAGGCAACCGGGTTCTTGTCGATCTCGAAGATGTAATAGTCGCCGAGCTGCTTCTCAATGGCCGCGCGGGTGCGCTTAACCAGTTCCTCGCTTTCGACCGAGCGCTTGGTGAGGTTGAGGATGCTGCGGACATCCTTCTTAAGCGC
>CAIQQM010000255.1 GCA_903873945.1 uncultured Verrucomicrobiota bacterium | reverse complement strand
GCGCAACCCGCCTGAATGAATGGAGGGCGGCATGAACTTGTGGCCGAGAGTGTACATCATCAGCAAGGGAGTCATCTCGGCGGTGTCGCCAAAATCGTAACGCAGTTCGCCTTTGGTCAGCGTCGGGCAGGCGGATGGCTCCACGCCCACAATCCGGTATTTCTTCTTCTCGGTGATCTTCTTGCCGATGAAAGGAAACGCTAACCCGGCGAAATTACTGCCACCGCCGCAGCAAGCAAAAATAGCGTCGGGCTCTTCGCCCGCCATTTCCATTTGCTTGATGGCTTCCTGGCCGATGACGGTCTGGTGCAGGCAAACGTGGTTGAGGACGCTGCCCAGCGAATATTTCGTGTTCGGATGTTTGACGGTATCCTCGATGGCTTCGCTGATGGCGATGCCGAGGCTGCCCGGACAATGCGGGTCTTCCGCGAGCATCTTCCGCCCAAACTCCGTCTGGTCGCTGGGGCTGGGATGGACCGTTGCGCCCCAGGTGTGCATCAGCATCCGGCGATACGGCTTTTGCTGGTAGCTGACCTTGACCATGTAGATATTGCACTCCAACCCGAACAGCTTGCACGCCAGCGCCAGCGACGCACCCCACTGCCCCGCGCCGGTTTCGGTCGCCAGCCGTTTGGTGCCAGCCTGCTTATTGAAATAGGCCTGCGCGACGGAGGTGTTGGGCTTGTGGCTGCCGGCGGGGCTGGCGCCCTCATACTTGTAATAGATGTGGGCGGGCGTCTGGAGCGCCTTCTCGAAGCGTACCGCGCGCAGCAACGGGGTGGGCCGCCATAGCGCGTATATGTCGCGAACTGGCTCCGGAACCTCAATCCAGCGCTCCGGGCTCATCTCTTGCCGCACGAGGTTCTCGGGGAAGATGGCCTGCAGGGCTTCCGGCGGAATCGGTTGCTTTGTGCCGGGATGCAAAGGTGGCGGCAAAGGCTGCGGGAAATCCGTGAGCAGGTTATACCAAGCCTTGGGGATATCAGATTGTGTCAGGTCAAAACGTGTTTGCATGGCCAATACAGGTTCAGATTATTTGCAACAAACTTGCAAACATTAGTGACTGCCCGGCTTTGAGTCACGAGGATTTTTTGCCTCATGTCGTGTCCAGAATTGTAGTGAAGTCTCTTTGTGCAGGTGTTATTTTGTTCTGTCCATTTGCGATTGGGGAAACCTGGCGAACTATGAAGTTACTTTTGGTTTATCCACAAAATCCGGATTCGTTCTGGAGCTTTAAGCACGTACTGCACTTTGTTTCGAAACGCTCCACATTTCCCCCTCTCGGCTTGCTCACCATCGCCGCCCTGCTGCCCCCGGACTGGCAGCTCAAGCTGGTGGACTTGAACGTTGAACGGCTCAAAGACAGCGATCTGCGCTGGGCGGATTACGTCATGATTAGCGCGATGATCGTGCATAAGGATTCAGTTAATGAAATCGTCAGCCGTTGCACGGCTTTCAGGAAGCCGATCATTGCCGGCGGCCCGCTGTTCACGACTGGCCATGAGGCCTTTCCCGCCATTCAGCATTTTGTCCTTGGCGAAGCCGAAGACGTCATGCCCCAGCTTATATCGGACCTGCGCGACGGCAATGTTCGCCCGCAGTATCTCGCGACGGAGCGACCGGACATTACCCGCGTACCGGCCCCGCGGTGGGACCTGGTTGATTTCCGGCACTATGTCACAATGGCCGTGCAATTCTCGCGCGGCTGCCCTTACGATTGCGAGTTTTGCGACATCATTGTCATGAATGGGCGTGTCCCCCGCACCAAAACTCCCGCCCAGCTCATCGCCGAACTGGAAGGCCTCCGTCAGCAAGGGTGGAAGGACATGGTTTTTGTGGTGGATGACAATTTCATCGGCGACAGAAACCGAACCAAAGACCTGCTCCGCAAATTGATCGCCTGGCGCGAAGAGGTGAAACCCGAGATGGGCTTTTTCACTGAAGCTTCCGTCAACCTGGCGGATGACGCCGAGCTCTGTGAATTGATGGTCCGGGCCGGGTTCAAGAAGGTATTTGTCGGCATTGAGACGCCCTCCTCCGCCAGCCTCCAGGAATGCCACAAGAAGCAGAACCAGGGACGCGACCTTGTCGAAGCGGTCAAGACAATCCAACGGGCCGGCATGGAGGTCATGGGCGGATTCATTGTCGGGTTCGATAACGACAAACAGGACGTCTTTAAGCAACAGTTTGACTTTATTCAACGCTCGGGCGTGGTGACTGCCATGGTCGGCCTGTTGAGCGCACTGCCCCAAACCAAACTTTACCATCGCTTGAAGAAGGAAGGCCGCCTCGTGGCCGACAGCACGGGCAACAACACTGAAGCCGTGCTCAACTTCAAACCCAAACTTAGCCGCGAGTTTCTGCAAACCGGTTATCGCGACCTGATGAAGCGGCTTTACGAGCCGAAAGTTTATTATCAACGAATCCGGATCTTCCTGGAGAACCACCGGCCTCGCGGCCCACAGCTTCGGCTCTCGCCCGGTGATTTTCGGGCTTTTTTGAAATCATTCTGGTTGCTCGGGCTGTGGGATCGAGGCCGCCACAACTACTGGCGGCTTTTCTGGGGCACTTTGCTGCGTCGACCGGGCCAGCTCCGCTGCGCCATCGAACTTGCTATCATCGGCTACCATTTCCGTCGCGTAGCCAACCGCCTTTGAACCAAGCCTTGGGCCTGGGGAATGGAGGTTTAACCTGGGGAGTGAGCCGCATCGGCCGGCAACGATCCGCGCGTCGTAAAACGCACGATCATTTTCTCCAGCACGTCCAGCCATAGCGGGTGTTCGTTTAAGCAGGGGATCAGGTCAAACCCGCCCCCTTCTGCTTCCAGAAAAGTTTGGCGACCGCGCATTCCGATTTCCTCGAGTGTTTCGAGGCAATCAGAAACGAAAGCGGGGCAAATCACCAGCAGCTTCCTGACGCCTTGCGCCGGGAGCCTGGCCAACTCCTGGTCCGTGCAGGGTTTAAGCCAGGGATCCCGGCCCAGCCGGGATTGAAAAGAGACCGAATATTTCTCCCTGGGCACCTTGGCCGCCCGGACGAAAGCCGCGACGGTTTTGAAACATTGCGCGCGATAGCAGGTGGCGTGAGCCGGATTCGGGACTTCACAGCAGTTTTTCATCACCAGGCAGTGGCAGCCGCTCGGATCGGCTTTCTGAAGATGCCGCTCCGGCAGTCCGTGAAAACTGAACAGGAGATGATCGTAGCCCTTTGCAAGGTATTCGCGCGCGCTGGCAGCCAGTGCCTCGATGTAGTCGGGCTGCTCGAAATACGGTGGCTGAACCTGAACCACCATTCGCGGCGCAGAGCGCGCAGCGGCTTCCTTCACCCGCACGACGGCGGTTTCAAAACTCGACATCGCATAATGCGGGAAAAGGGGTATCAGCAACAGTTCGTCCACTCCACTCCGGGCGAGGCTCCGCACCGCACTTGGAATTGAGGGGCTTTGATACCTCATGGCCAGTTCGACCGGCACGGCAACACGCGGGCGAAGTTTGGAAGTCACATTCCGGCTGATAACCACAAGAGGAGAGCCGTCCGGCGTCCAGATCTTCTTATAAGCCTCGGCTGACTTTTGGGGGCGAAAAGGCAGAATGCCGAAGTGAACGATGCAGAAGCGCAAGAGCCAGTTCACGTCCAGCACGCGGCCGTCCATGAGAAATTCGCCGAGGTAACGCCTCACATCCCGCACCGAAGGCGAATCGGGCGAGCCGAGATTGACTAACAAGACCCCTTTGCTCATACGGCAACCTGTGCGGCTGAACGAGCGAGGCTTGCCGTTGCAAGATACTCCCCCGCCCTTTCCACGACATTGCAGCCCGAGACAATCGAGTCGCTCAGCGAAACCCCGTCCCGGTAGTGGCCGGCAAAAAACAAGCCCGGCGCTTTCCGCTCCGCCTCAGTCATCAGTTCGCGGAAGCGCCCATAACCGATGTTGTACTGCGGGATCGCCTTTGGATAAAACACGCTGTGCTGGAAAGTCGGCTTGCCCTTCACGCCAAGCAGCACACGCAGGTCCTCGCGCGTCACTTCAAAAAGTTTCTCGGGGGGAAGCGACGCCAGTTCCGGGTAACGCTCGCCGCCGACATAGCTTGTCAGCGTGAGATGTCCCGCCGGCGCCCGGTTCGGAAACAGGGAGGATGAGAAAATCGTGCCGAGTATCCTGAAGCCTTCCACTTTGGGAATCAACATCCCGAACCCTTCGCACGGATGCGCCACGTCCTCTCGCCGGAACCCCAGCACCACGCTGGCAACGGGCGGATACCGGATCTCCCCGAAGGTCATGAAGTGCAGCGGCACTTGCGCCTGCACCTCCAGCTCCGCCAGCTTGAACGCTGTGCCCGCGTAAATCACCGCGCTATGTTCGGCGCGCGCAACCTGGCCGCAGTCACGGAGGTCGAGCAACCAGCCCGTCCCGGTCTGAGTCAGCCGGGTGACGGCGGTGTTCAGACGCACGGCTTCACCCAGCCGTTCCCGCAACGTCTCGGGCAGTACTTGCAGCCCTTCGTCAAAGGAAAACTTCGGGGCGCGGTCCTTGGCGATTTCGCCTCGTCGCTTGCGTTCGCGCGCGCCGAAGATTTGCCCCTTGATAAGCGAGCCGTAACGGGCTTCAAGCTGGCCGAGTTTTGGAAACGCCTGCGTCACGGACAACTTGCAAGGATCGCCCGCATAGACGCCAGCCACCAAAGCGTCAATCGCATGGTCTAAAAATTCCTGCCCGAGGCGGCGCACCACGAATTCGGCAATGTTTTCCTCCTTCCCATCCCGGCGCGGAGCCACAAAGGGCTCCCGCAAGACTGCGAGCTTGGCTTTGGCGCTGAAAAGTTTTGTTGTAAAAAATCCCAGTAGCGAACCTGGCATCGCGATCGGCTGACGGTAGCGAACAACATAGCTCGCCCCGGCTTCCGGCGCGGGATCGAACCGTCGTGTTTCCAACCCCGCATCGCGAACCAGTTGGGTGATTTTTGGCGATGTTTCCAGGATTGTGTTGGGACCAAATTCCGCCAGATACCCGTCCTGCCGGATAGACTGGATCACGCCGCCGACCCTGCCGGAAGCCTCATACACCGTGACCGGAATTCCCCGGCGCTTCAGGCAAAATGCCGCGGTCAACCCCGTCACACCCGCCCCGATGATGGCAACGGACTTCATCTCAGATTGTCCGTGAAAACCGATTCTCCTGTCGTGTCGCTGCGTAAGCGTCAAAACGCATGGCAATATTCCGAATCAACAGCCGGCCCAGATCCGTGACGGACAGTCCTTCCCGGGTTTTCACCAGCAACCCGTCGGCTGCCATATCATCCAGCGAATCAATTTCGTTAGCGAAGTGCTCCCTGAAATCCAGCGACAGCAGCTTCGACATCGCGGCGTAGTCCAGCCCCAGATCGCACATCAGCCGCATAATCGTCGTGCGCCGGATCCTGTCTTCCCCGGTCATGAGGTAGCCGCGGTACAGCGGCAGCCGGTCCGCATCCAGCGACGCATAATAGTCAGGAAGTTCCTTGTGGTTCTGCCAGTAGAACCCGTCCGCTTGCGAAATCGATGACATGCCGAAAGCGTAAATATCCGCTCCGCCACGCGTGCTGTAACCCTGAAAATTGCGCTGCAGTGTCTTCTGGCTCTGGGCTACCGCCAACTCATCGCCGACGCGCGCAAAGTGGTCCATGCCGATATAGACATACCCTTCCGCAGTAAGCCTCTCGATCGTAAGTTTCAGCAATTCCAGCTTGGTTTCCGGCGAAGGCAGCGATTCAGCCTTCAAAATCTTTTGCGCCGGCTTCATCCAGGGCACATGGGCGTAATTAAACACAGCAAACCGATCCGGCTTGAGCGAAAGAATCTCCTCCAGTGTTTCCGCAAATGATTTGGGACTTTGGTGCGGCAAACCGTAGATCAGATCGATATTGATGGAATGAAACCCGGCTTCGCGCATCCACTCGACCACTCGTTTGGTCATCTCGAACGGCTGGATGCGATGCACCGCTTTCTGCACCACCGGATCGTCGTCTTGTACCCCCATCGAGCCCCGGTTAAACCCGATGTCGCGCAGAGCGGCTATGTGGTCGCGCGTCATCCGGCGGGGATCCACTTCCACCCCCGCTTCAACGTCGGCCGCGAATGCAAAACGGGAATGAATCATGTCGCCCAAGCGCCGGATTTCTTCAGGAAGCAAAAATGTGGGCGTTCCGCCGCCAAAGTGAACCTGAACCACCTTCCGCTTTGGATTGAGCAGCGGTTTTACCAGGTCCATTTCCCGTTCGAGGTAATTGATGTATTCCCCGCTTTTCTTCTGGTCGGCCGTAATGACCGTAGTGCAGCCGCAGAACCAGCAAAGCGAATGGCAGAAGGGCAGATGAAAGTAGAGCGACAAGTCTCCACCAGTCCGGTTGTTGGCCCGGATATTCTCGAGAAAAACCTCCGGTGAAATCTCGTTCGTGAAATGCGTGGCCGGCGGATACGAAGTGTAGCGTGGACCGGGCACGTTGTACTTCTTCACCAATTCGAGGTCGACTTTGAGCACGCTCATTTGAAACTCCGGACGGTGTCGACCAGGCTCTGGATGTTCTCCAGCTTGGCATCCGGGGGCACGCCATGTCCCAGGTTAAAAATATGGCCTGGCCGCCCCCGCATCTGTCGCAGAATGCGCTCGGCTGCGGCAGCCACAATCGGCGGCGTTGTGGTCAGCAGGGAAGGCTCCAGATTGCCTTGCACTGCCACACCTTTCGGCAGCCTGGCGCAGACGTCCGCCAGCTCAACCTTCCAGTCAATGCCCAGAACCTGGGCCCCTGTGCCAACCAGCTCATCCCAATTGCCATGCGCGTCTTTGGAAAAAACAATCACCGGCGCCTGCCCTTTCAACGACTCAACGATCTGCTTCAGCCATCGCGCGGAAGCGGCGGCAAAATCGTTGTCGGGCAGGAGTCCGCCAAGGCTGTCAAAGATCTGGACCGCATCGGCGCCTGCGTCGATTTGCAGTTGCAGAAAGCCGGCGACAGCCTTCGCCAGCTTTTCGAGAAGCCGTGAGAACAAAGGTGAGTCGGCTTGAAAGAGCGCCTTCGCTTTCGTGTACTCGGTTACGCCTCCACCTTCCAGCATGTAATTGGCCAGAGTCCATGGCGAACCGGCGAAGCCCAGCAAGGCCGTGCGGCCGTTGAGCGCAGCTTTGACGAGCGGCAACGCCTTGGCCACATACTGCAGCCGCTCGTTCACCGCTGACACCTCCAAACGCTCGATATCCGCCGCCGATTTCAGCAGGAATTCCATCTCGATGCCACCTTGCTCGCGGAACCGATAACGCTGCCCCAAACCTTCGGCCACCGCCAGAATATCACAGAAAAGAATCGCCGCATCGAAATCGAACCGCCGAATCGGTTGAAGGGTGACTTCCGCCGCCAGCTCGGGGGTTTGGACAAGTTCCAGAAACGAGTAACGCTCCTTCAGGGCGCGGTACTCGGGCAGCGCCCGACCGGCCTGCCGCATCAGCCAAACGGGTGGACGATCCATCGGTCTGCAGTGGCAGGCATTGAGAAAGCGCTGTCGGTTGGTTAAAGCTTCCGGGGTGACGCAATTTTGTCCCTCCGGGACTACTGCCCGGCTCTCCGGCACGGAAACCGTCGCCTTACCCGATTGAATTGATGCGCTCATGGATTTGCCGGCCAATGAACCGAATGCTCATCGCTTGACCGTCGTTCGAGTGCCCCAAAGGCAAGCCTAACATAGCAGCGGTGTCGCAAGCCGGTCAACGAGTATGCCCATTTGCACATTGTTACCGGACAGCTTCTTCGGAACAGAGTGACCAGTTCGGATGAATATCCGCATCAAGGGAAGTCTCCTTGACGTGATGCCTGAATTTGTGCTCCGCCACCGCCCCAATCATCGCCGCGTTATCCGTGCAGAATTCCGGATCGGCAAGCCGCACGGAAAACCTCTCCCGCGCGCACGCGGCGGACAGTTGTTTCCGGAGCGCGCGATTGCAGGACACCCCGCCCGAAGCCGTAACACAAGTAACGCCGAGCCGTTTCGCCGCGCGAATAGTCTTCGTCACCAGCACATCGACAATCGCCGCCTGTACACTGGCGCATAAATCGCGCAGACACCGCCCATCGGTCATCACCGCCGGATTGTCCCGCAGAAAATAGCGCACCGACGTTTTCAAACCGCTAAAACTGAAGTCATCGTTCTGGTCGTTAATCATCGGCCGCGGAAAATCGAACGCCTTGGGGTTCCCCTGCTCTGCCAACCGGTCGATCTGCGGTCCGGCGGGATATGCCAGCCCGATGAGCTTGCCCACTTTGTCGAAACACTCGCCCGCCGCGTCATCAACCGTTGCCCCCAGCAACCGATGCTTCAACTCCGCCTGCACATGGACAAGCATCGTATGCCCACCGCTCACGATAAGTGATAGATTCGGCTGAAAGTCTGAAAAATCCATCACAGGCGGATTACCCCTGATCCAAGGCGAATACAGATGGGCTTCGTGATGATGAATGCCGAAGAACGGCCGCCGCAAAACAAAAGCGACCGCCTGGGCCGCTTTGATTCCCACCATCAGCGCGCTCGGCAATCCGGGACCCTGGGCCGCCGCCACTGCTTCGAGTTGTTCATTGGAGACGCTTGCCTGGCGCAGGGCTTCCCGCGCAACCGGCAGCAGGTTGTGCAGATGTTCGCGCGCCGCGAGTTCCGGCACCACACCGCCGTATTCTGCATGCAGCGCAATTTGCGAAGCCACGATGCTGGACAAAACCCGCCCTTGATGGACCACCGCCGCGCTGGTTTCGTCGCACGAAGTCTCAAATGCAAGCAAGGGCATAAAGAATGTTTTGGACATCGCGCCTCCGGGCCGGCCTCTCGGGCAACTGGAGCCGGTTTTACGCAGGGCTTACTTCACAGCAACAATCTTTTCGCTGTTCGCCAGTCTTTTGTCTGGCATTGGCTCGCGCCGGGTAAAAATTGTGATGCCCCTGAGCAGATCCATTGCGCGGTCAAGTTGCGGGTCGCGCATCTCCAGGACCTGCTGGCGCTCTTTCTCATGGAGACTTTCAAGCCCGCCGGGTGTGCGCTGAATCTGAATGGCGCGATCGTCCTCGAACGCGATCGGAACAACGATGTCCGGTGTGATTCCCACCTCGTGAATAACCTTATGGCTGGGCGTATAATACTTCGCCGTGGTCAGGCGCAGCGCCGAGCCGTCTGACAACGGCAGAATGCTTTGCACGGACCCTTTGCCAAAGGTCTTCTCTCCAAGCACAATTGCTCGCTTCAGGTCTTGCAGGCAACCAGCCACGATCTCGGACGCGCTGGCGCTGCCGGTATTAACCAGCACGACCATCGGCATGCCATGCAATTCATCGCCGTATCCCATCGCGCGACGGGTCGAATTCTGGGCCGAGTTGCGGCCTTCAGTCGTAACCACCAGCTCTCCCCGCGGCAGAAACTTTTCGCAGACATCCACCGCCTGTTCGAGCAACCCGCCGGGGTTCCACCGCAAATCCAGGATGAACGCCTGCATCCCCTCCGCCTTCGACTTCTTAATGGCCGCTTCCAGGTCGCCGCTCGTTTTTTCCCCGAACTGCGCCAGGCGCACGTAACCGATCTTGTTTTCGCCCAGCGGGAACTCCTTCTTGCCGTTGATGTCCCTGACCGTGTCGATGTTGATGTTCGCGCGCGTCAGCTTGTAATCCTTCATTTGGTTCGAAGAAGGGCGAAACACCGTGAGGGTCACTTCCGTACCCGGCTCGCCGCGGAGAGTCTTCACCGCGTCCGCCAGGCTCATTTTATCCGTGCCCTTCCCGTCAATCTTGACGATGCGGTCGCCAGGCAAAATGCCGGCCTTAAACCCGGGGGTATCCTCCATCGGCGCAACTACGGTCAATAAATTATCCTTCACCGAAACCACAATGCCCAGGCCGCCGAATGCTCCTTCGGTATCGCTTTGCAGATCCTTGTATTGCTCAGGGTCCATAAACTCGCTGTGCGGATCGAGCGAATTGAGCATCCCCTTAAGCGCGCCATAGACAAGCTGCTGGTAGGAGAGGTTTTGGCCATCCACGTAATCCTTCCGCACCTTCTCCATCACATAAGAAAAGAGTTCCAGGTTCGGATAGGCGGAATCCTTCTCCCCCGCATGTGCCGAGCCCAAATAAATCCTCGCGCCGATGAGCAAATTAACGCTCAACACCACGCTGACCAACCCGAAGAGAAGCCGTCGTTTCATATTACCCACAATTCCCACAATTTCATCATGCCAGACAATAATGGCGGAAAAACCCGTTTGCAAGACGGCTCGGCGTAACCAGCGCCGGCGTCATTACCCTAAAGCGAAACTGCCGGCTAAAACCGACAGGGAAAGTTTCCCAGGGAGGACACTTTTTGCCTCGTGACCCTTCGGGTTGTTCAACGGCAGCACACCGAAGCGAGCCAGGGCTGTGTCCACACAGTGATGATTGAAAGGTGAGCCGTTGTCGCGTTTGAGGAACAAGGGCGCACCGTGCTGACGGAAGAGGCTTTCAAGATGAG
>CAIQQM010000254.1 GCA_903873945.1 uncultured Verrucomicrobiota bacterium | reverse complement strand
GGTGTCGATGATCGCTTTGATTTTGGACTTTGGAGTTTGGGGGCTGGACTTTAGGCTTGGACAGCTATGGTTGTCGAACTTATCAACACGGGCAGCGAACTGATGCTTGGCCGCGTGCTGAACACGCACCAGCAATGGCTTTGCCGCCAACTGGCGGATCTGGGCTTCGTCGTTAGTCGGCAGGTTGCTGTGGCCGACGCTGGGAATGATATCAGGGAGGCGGTGCGCGAAGCTCTCAGTCGCGCCGACTTAATCATCACAACCGGCGGCCTGGGCCCGACCTCGGATGACATGACGCGGGAGCTGATCGCCCGGTTGCTTGGGAAAGCTCTGCGTCAGGATCCCGCGCTGGTCGCGCATATCGCCCATTTTTTTGAGTTGCGCAAACGCCCGGTCCCGGAGCGGACCCGGGCGGAGACACTGGTGCCCGAAGGCGCGATAGTTTTTGCAAATGCATACGGCACAGCGGCGGGTTTGGCGATGGAAGTCCGGCCGAATCCGTTTCGCCCGGAGGGCAAGCTGAGCTGGCTGATCATGCTCCCGGGCCCGCCGCGCGAACTCCGGCCAATGTTCACAGATTCAGTGGTGCCGCTGCTGCGGCGCGTATTGCCGCACCCGGGTTTGTTTGTGTGCCATACGATCCGGGCGACCGGCATCGGCGAATCAATCGTTGAAGAACGAGTGGGCCGATCTCTGCAAGACCTGACCAGGGCGGGGCTTGAGATAGGTTATTGCGCGCGGCCTGGGCAGGTCGATGTGCGCTTGGCCGCCCGGGGCCCCGATGCGGAACGGTTGGTGGGCGAGGCCGAAGAAATTGTGCGTCAGAGGCTTGGTTCGCATGTTTTCGGCAGGGAAGATGAGGATTTGGAAGGGCTGATCGTGCGGTTGTTGACGGAGAGAAAAGAGACGCTTGCTGTTGCCGAATCCTGCACCGGGGGCTGTCTCTCGCACAGACTGACCAATGTGCCGGGGGCTTCGGCAGTGCTGCTGGCGGGATTTGTGACCTACAGTAATCAGGCCAAGCGGAAATTTCTGGGCGTTGCGGCTGGGACTCTGGCACAGCACGGGGCGGTCAGCGAGGCGGTCGCACGGGAGATGGCGGAAGGCGCCCGCAAAGAAACCGGGGCGAACTATGCCTTATCGATCACCGGCATTGCGGGTCCGGGCGGCGGCACGCTTGAAAAACCGGCGGGGACCGTTTTCATCGGGCTGGCCGGGCCGTTCCAAACGGTTGTGCGGCGAAATTTCAACCCGTGGGATCGGGAGACATTTAAGCAAGTCGCGGCACAACAGGCGATGGATTTGCTGCGGAGGAAGATAGCCGGAAAGGATGAGTGAGACAGGAGACGGAAGGAAAATGAAAAGGCCCGCGGCGTTCTGCTGCGGGCGCAAAGTGAAAGGTGTGGATTAAGCTCCGTTATCGCCGATGGCTTCCACGGGGCAGCCTTCTTTGGCTTCCTTGCAGCGGGCTTCTTCTTCAGGCGTTGCGGGTTGCTTGAACAGGTACGAGTAGCCGCCGTCCTCGTTGCGTTTAAAATTGTCGGGCGCGGTCTCGCGGCAAAGGTCGCAGTCGATGCACTGGTTATCGACGTAAAATTTGCCTGGCACATTTTCCGGATATTTGTTTGCTGC
>CAIQQM010000253.1 GCA_903873945.1 uncultured Verrucomicrobiota bacterium | reverse complement strand
CACTGAGATCCTCCAGCTTCAGTCCGTCGTAAGGTCGCGAATGGAGTTCATGTGCCTGGATGGACTTTAGATGTACCTTCACCTTCATTGAGCATTCCCCTCGATCATCAGAATCCTCTCGAGCATTCGCCGGACTGCTTCGGCGGCATCGTCTGAGCCGGCCTGGCAAAGTACCCGAACACTTTCGCTTTGAGGCAGCCTCAGTTTCCCTCGCTCATTGCTCATTCGGTTCTGAAGCTGCAGGACCATCTGGCTTGCCCGATCCTGCCACTCGATTTTACCCTTGCCTTCAAGCCCCAGCAGCAGTCGGGCGGCCTGACCTTTTGCATCCGGTTGCTGCGCCTCGGCTTCCAGGTTCACCTCGCACGCTCTTGACTTGCTGCAAACCTCGTACCAGTCATTTTCGAGGGGCGCCGAGGAAGGAAACTGGCGCTCATCATGCGCGTCGAGGCGCAGATCGACGCGAAACTGTATCGATAGGACGGACTTGCTGGTCCTGAGTTCCCGTCCCTTGGCCAGCAATGCCTCGTCTAGCGACTCGTGCTGTGCAAGACGAACATCAGTGTATTGATAGCAAGCGCTCGAAATCGGGACCAAGTCTCCGAACCTGGGCTGCCCGTTTCCAATCTCAAGCCAGCAGACGCCATGGTCCCCCGTCTCACCCCAATCAAGAGCTTGCGGAGAGCCGGGGTAAGGCTGCGTCAATAAATAACATTTACATCTTAGCAGAGTATTGATATTGCTGAGAGCCGCATGATTGGATTTGGTGCTATCAAAAAGAAGTTCAGTCAAATGTGGCCTCATTTGAACGAACGAGCCAGACGGATGGTGGCTGCGGCGGAGGCTATGCAACTTGGCTATGGGGGGGTGTCACTGGTCAGCCTTGCCTGCGGATTGTCCCGGGTCACGGTCACCAAGGGAATCAACGAACTGACGACAACACCCCTACCAGCGGACCGCGTTCGACGCTTGGGAGGCGGGCGTCGGAAGCTGGAAGTGCAGGACCCCGCTTTGCCCGGCTTATTGGAATCCTTGGTGGATCCATTGTCGCGTGGCGACCCGGAATCGCCGCTACGCTGGACCTGCAAGAGCACCCGCACGTTGGCGGGGGAACTGACTGACCGTCAGCATCCGATCAGTCACGAGAAGGTGGCTCAGTTTCTGCACGACCTGGGCTACAGCTTGCAGGGCAACCGCAAGACCGAAGAGGGAGAAGATCATCCCGACCGAGATGCCCAGTTCCGGCACATCAATCGACATGTGCGAGCGGCAATGGCGAAGGATTGGCCGGTGATTTCAGTCGATACGAAGAAGAAGGAGTTGGTGGGCAACTATGCGAATAAAGGGCAGCAATGGCGTCGCAAGAAGACGGGCGAGCGGGTCAACGGCCATGACTTCCCCAATCCGTCGGTGCCCCGCGCCTATCCGTATGGCATCTACGACCATCGTCGCAACACCGGATTCGTCAATGTGGGCACCGATCATGATACCGCCACCTTTGCAGTGGCTTCGATCCGCGGGTGGTGGCATTACGAAGGTCGCCGACTGTACTCAGCGGCAACCCAACTCGTCATCACTGCCGACGGGGGCGGCAGCAATGGCTATCGACTGCGCCTCTGGAAGTTAGAATTGCAGCGATTGGCCGACCTGACCGGCTTGGTGATCCAGATGCACCACTTTCCACCGGGCACCAGCAAGTGGAACAAGGTGGAACATCGTCTCTTCTCGTTCATTTCCTCGAACTGGCGAGGGGAACCGTTGCGAGACTACGAGACGATTGTGCGCTTGATTGCAGGTACGACGACGGCCAAAGGGTTGACGGTCACATGTCGGCTAGATCGTCGGAAATACCCGATCGGGCGAAAGATCAGCGATACGGAAATGGCTGGAATCAACCTCATTCCGTTTCGCTTTCATGGCGAATGGAATTACACAATTCACCCTCGCCAACTAAAGAAGGTGTAAAGGTTATATATTGACGGCACCTTACGAGGAAACCACCTGGGCCGACGACATGGAGTGGGGCGCAGCGGAGCTCTTCCGCGCCACAGCCCGGCGGCAGTATCTCGAGGACGCCAAGCGGTATGCGAACCTCGCCGCCGCGGAGTCCTGGATGGGGCAGCAGCAGACGGGCCATTACCAGTATTACCCATTTATGAACGCAGGGCACTTCCGGCTCTATGAACTCGTGGACCGCCAGTTCAAAAAGACCCTTGCGGGCTGGTACCGGGCCGGCATCGGACTTTGCATCAGCGCCGGCGAGAACAATCCCTACCGCATCGGCGTGCCGTTTATTTGGTGCTCAAACAATCTGACCGCCGCACTGGCCACTCAATGCCTGCTCTATGAACTGATGACCGGTGACCCGTGCTACCGGGAGTTTGCCGCCAAGCATCGCGACTGGCTCCTGGGCCGAAATCCGTGGGGCTATTCCATGTTCACCGAAATCGGCGGCGTTTATCCTAAGGACCCGCACCTGATGACCATGCAATTGGCCAAACGCCCGGTGCGGGGCGGTCTGGTGGACGGTCCCGTCTATGAGCGCATTTTCAATTCCCTCAAAGGTGTCGCCATCAGTGAACCGGATCCACTGACGCTGTTTCAAGGTCAGGCGGTGTATCATGACGACGTGCAGGATTATTCCTCGAACGAGCCGACGATGGACGGCACCGCCTCGGCGATCCTGCTGTGGGCCCTGTGCGGCTCGGCGCGCTAGGAGTCGGCGCGGTTGCTTTTCACGCCTTCGTATTCAGCCCGATCTGAACTTCCGCGCCGGACTGGTCCAAAATCGCGTCCGGCCCGCGAAAGGTGCAGCCGAAGATCGTTGCCGCCTTCAAGCCCTTCTCGAGGACGATGGCTCTTTTGCCTTCCTCCATAAACTCACAGCCATTGACCACCAGCCGACCGCCCTTGGCACGGATACAGGGATCCCCCTTGCCGGCGCGGTCCCAGCCATTGAAATGACACGCCGTCAGGACCAATGAGCTCGGGCCGGAATGCCGCACATGTTCCCGCGTCGCTTCGGTGCCCCAGAAGCCGCAATTCGCCAGTTTCACCGGACCGCGATTCTCCGGCCCCACTTCGATTGTGGACATAAACTGTCCATTGGCGATCTGCACCCCTGCGTGAGGTTGAGTGCGGTCCACGCGGACAGCCACCGGACAAATATCGCTCCCTGATTGTGTGATTACGGCGTTGCCGGGGCCGTGCCCAAAGTCATCGAAGTGAAATCCGATGCGCGGGAAGATCACAAAGCTGTTCGTGATAAACTCCCAGTCGGTCTTGCCGATCTTGAAGCCGACCAGGTTCTTTTCCAGATAGCCCTTGATGTCCCCGCCCGCAAAACCGGGCTTCAACGCCATGCGAGTCCAGAAGTTCGGGTTGAAGTGGACGTTCTCGATGCGACCGATGTCGGTGCATTGATCGATGTAAATGCCGATCTTGAGCGGACAGCCAAAGACGTTGCGAACCAGGTGGAGTTCGTTCCATTTGGTGCCCAAATCGATGGCCTGGTAGGGATTGGTTAGAGTGACGTCGAGCACCTGGCACAACTCGCCGTCAACGCGAATCGACCACGGATAGGGCGCCACTTCCGGAAGGCTTTGTTCCGGATAATGGATCACCAGATTGCGAACCACGCCATTCGATTTGAGCGTAATCAGCGGCTCTCCGTCCGCCTGGCCGCGGCCGCCAAATGCCAGCAGCACCGTGCCGATCGGCTGCTCGCTGTGGGGCACTCCGCCAGAAGCGCCGCACAAAGTGACCCCCGGCGGGACTGTCAACGGCTCGTCCAAACGGTAGAGTCCGGCTGGAACATGGCAGATCGGGCCGTTCGTTTGGGCTGCGTCCAGGGCAGCCTGCAGAGCTTTGGAATCGTTGGTTTTTCCATCGCCTTTCGCGCCATGCCGCCGGGCGTTGACCCCAGAACCAGGCGCGACCGGCGACGTCTCAGTTGCCTCGGCCCCGGAGCTGCTGGCCGGCGCCAGCCCGGCGGCGCCCAGAAGTCCGACAGCCAGCGCGGAATTTTCGACAAAAGCACGACGGGAGAAACGGGAGGATTTTAGTGGCATAATTGAGGGTTCTGGTTTTTGGAGTCCCACTATGTGCCGAGCGGCCACGATTGCAAGCGCGTAATCGATCAAAGTCAATAGCCGGATTGTCTTCACGATTAACCACTTCCATGCCAGCGCCGCGCCCGCTGACAAGATGTAGCGTATCTAATTATAGGGATGCGATCTTTAATATTGACCCGGAGGCGCTCCGGCTTGAGACTGGCCATGATGAATTTGACGTGTTTTGTGCAGAATAATGGTTGATCGGTATGGAAGAACCTTTTTCCACTGATCTGATCTACATCTTCGCCTATTGCCTGGGCGGCCTGGCCTTTGCGCTTGGCCCCTTCGTGGTGGTGCATTTGCTGGCCGCGCGCAAAACGCGCAACTGCGCCAACAAGACCGACCAGGCCATCGAGTGCGGCATGGACCCGATCGGCGACGCATGGATTCGCTACAGCGCGGTCTATTACCTCTACGCGCTGGTGTTCGTCGGGTTCGCCGTGGACGTTCTTTATCTGATCCCCGTTGCGCTGGTTTACAACCGGCAGTTCATCATCCGCGACTTCCTCGAGTTG
>CAIQQM010000252.1 GCA_903873945.1 uncultured Verrucomicrobiota bacterium | reverse complement strand
GTCTCCGATGCCGCTCGCCGTTGCGGGTGCTCGCCATCCGCGATCTCCTTGGCCGTCAGGAGACTGGATGAGGAGGCCGCGCGAAACCCGGGCCTGCGAGCCGGCCTGGACCGGTTGGCCGCTTCCCTTTCCGCACCAAGCCATTGATATGCTGTTGGACATTGCAGAAGGAAATCTACCATTCGTCCTTTCTGCATACCTGCGTGGACCGACTGGGCTTTTTTCAAGAATGCAGTAAGAGAAAGATCAGGCGGGCGATTGGAGTCCAAACTGACGGCGCCCACCGGACGGCTCGCGGCCCCAGTCCGCCCGAAATGGGAGCGCTGCAAAATGTAAACTGTAAAGACACGGTCCGACCCTCTGCGTCTGCAGCGTCCGTCAGCGCTATATCCAAGGCACAGGATCCTTTCGTATGTCTATATTGGACGCATTCGGCCGGCAAAGGTTTGCAAATTAATTCCGCTCCGACTTCGAATACGGGAATCCCAAATGGTTTATTTCCTTTGTGCAAGCTTTTGGCTTAATATCGTGGCAGCAAATGTCATCGGAGGACAAAACCATGAAACCAGGGCTGAAACAGGAATTTGCGCAACGCTGGGGCAAATATTTTCCGGGAGCTGAGCTGCCGGTCGCTTTTTATTACACAGTCAAAGGAAACCAGGCTCCGGTGCACCGGATTTCGGAAGGCCGGCATTGTTTCGTCGACAATCTTGCGGCCATTCGCAATGGCAAGGCTTTAAGCTTTGGCACCAAATCCATCGCATGCTTCGGAGGGAAGCGCTATCTCGGATTCAGTCAGGAACTGATGCCGGGCTTCGAGTACTTCCTCTCCTGTGGCATCCCCGGAAAGATCGAGGGGGAGAGATATAAAAAGACGCCTGAGCTTGTGATGGAGCTTCTCAAATCTGTCCCCACCTTTACCGCCCCGGCTGAATACGTCGTCTTCAAGCGGTGGGATCTGCTCGAGGAAGCGGAACAGCCGCAGGTAGTTATTTTCTTTGCCCCGCCGGATGTTCTTTCGGGTCTGTTCACGCTGGCAAACTACGATGAACCAACGAACGAAGCGGTCTTCTGCCCGATGGGCGCCGGCTGCGCCACAATCGTTCAGTATCCGCTGGAGGAATGCAAATCGGATCGCCCGCGCGCCGTACTGGGACTGTTCGACGTTTCGGCTCGGCCGGGCATAGATGCGAACACCCTAACCTTTTCCATACCGATGCAGAAGTTCGAGCGCATGGTGGATAATATGGACGAAAGCTTCCTGATCACGAGGTCGTGGGAGAAAGTAATGGCCCGCCTCCCTAAATCCCTATAATTGTTTTTTCGAGTCTTTGCTTCAGGAGTCTGAATGCGCGGACCGTCTCGCAAGGCGTTAGTTTTTCGCTTCGCCAGAGCCCTCAAACGCGTCGCGAACGCGGGGGTTTCCGTCGCCTCAGCTTCCAGGTCCCGAACGGCGAGGAACACTGCGCCGTGCGTTCGGCCGTAGAGACGGCCTATCTCCATCGTGCGCAAGTTCGAGTGGCGCCTGTGGGCATACAGGAGCAATCGGATGGTTGATCCCC
>CAIQQM010000251.1 GCA_903873945.1 uncultured Verrucomicrobiota bacterium | reverse complement strand
TGGATCATGATGACGATGTCCGCTCCCGCTTCCAGGGCAAGCCGGTAACAGGTTTTTTGGTTTCCGCCGTAGCCCTTGTTGCTGTCGTGGACGTGAACCCGGACCCCGGCCAGGCTGCGCGCGACGGAGACGGTGTCATCCTTGCTGCTGTCGTCAACCAGGATGATCTCGTCGACCAGGCGCTGTTCGCGCACCTCTTCATACGTTTTGCGCACCGTGCGGGCGGCATTGTAAGCCGGCATTACAACAATGACTTTCTTGTCCAGATACATGCGATTGCCGGTATTAAACAGAATTCCGGAGCGGCGCGCAACGTTCCAGACAAGAGGCAATCAACCGGTCCGCCCGGAATCATCTTTTTCCGGCCGGATCTCCCCGGGCATAGTGGTCCCCGACAGAGTTCCTTCTTGCAACCGAGTCTCAATTAGTCTAACCTGACGCCAACGTGAAACGAGCCGCGCAGGGATATAAAATTCTGGAGGGCAGCTGTGCCGGTCCGGCAGTGTGTCCGCTTAGCCGCGTGCGCGCCGGCACGGAGGTCTGCATCAAAGAATTAACGACGGCGCCGGAAATAACCGACCGTCTGCGTGAACTCGGTTTCTGCGAAGAGCAGAAAATCAAGCTGTTGACGCGCAAATCGAGCTTTATCTGCCAGGTTTGCAACGCGCGGCTGGGGATCAGCGAAGCTTTGGCGGACTCGATTTTAGTGGAACCCATGCCAGCGTCCCACGCGGACGTTGGTTAGGATTCGTGTTCAAGATGAGGCGAAACTTTTCATTCAAGCCAATCTCCCGCTGTCCCATCGCAAGGAGCGGGCGCATTTTCGCGGATTGATCCATGCCCGCCACACTGCAACCGTTAACCGCCGTAGCTTTAGGGACGTCAGTCACGGTGGTTGAAATCAAACTTCCGCCCGAGAGTCGTCCGCGGCTGATGGAGATGGGGCTTTTGGTCGGAACGGCGGTGGAGGTCGTGCGGTTTGCGCCGCTGGGCGACCCGGTAGAGATCAAAGTGCGCGGTTATAATCTGACTTTGCGCAAGCACGAAGCGGAGCAGATTCTTGTTCGCCCGAACGAATAGCCGGGAGCTACTCATGAGTTCTGTTTCTTCCGGCGCGCAAGGACGAGCGATGGCGCAAGCTGACATCCCGGTTGGCAGCTCGCGGGCATCTCCGCCGGGACCAGCCGGCGCGGACGATCGGGCGAGCGAGGTGGGGGAGAGAGGGAAAAAACCAGCGTCGAAACCGGCTTTACCCGTTTATGTGACGCTGACCGGCAACCCGAACTGCGGCAAGACGACGTTATTCAATGGGCTGACGGGGTTGCGGGCGAAGGTGGGGAACTATGCCGGCGTAACGGTGGAGCGCAAGGAAGGGCGGCTGCTCGGCGTGCCGCCGTCGTTGAACGTCCGGGTGATCGACTTGCCCGGGACTTACAGCCTTAGTCCCCAATCGCTGGACGAGCAAATTTCGCGTGATGTTCTGCTGAACCGCCTGCCGGAACTGCCCGCCCCGGCATTAATAGTCGTAGTGGTCGACGCGTCCAATCTGCAGCGTAATCTTTATTATGCCACGCAGGTCATCGAATTGGGTCATCTGACGCTCATTGCGCTTAATATGACCGACGTAGCCGAAGACAACGGGCACCACATCGATGCGGAAAGACTCAGCCGCGAGCTCGGCGTGCCGGTGGCGGCTGTCGTCGCCAGCGAGGGTCGGGGCGTGCCGGAACTGCGCCGGAGAATTATTTCGCTGCTGGAAGACCGCACGCTTCCTGAACCGCGCCAGTTCTGCGAAATGCCGGGTCCGCTCAGGACAGAGGCTGAGGCGCTTGCGGCGATGCTGGCGGCCGCATTTTGCGAGCGGCAGGCGCAGGCGCAAGCGGAGGCGTTGCTTATCCTGAGCAACGAGAATGCCCTGGCTTCCAGCTCGGACCATTATCCGGACGCGATCAAGGAAGCCGTGGCGGCGGCGCGGAAAAAACTCGAAGTTTTGGAGATCGATTGGCGGGGAGCGACGATCGAGGGCCGTTATAAAAGAGTGGCGGCGATTCAACAGGCGGCCACCACCGAGCTGGCGGCTCCGGGCGAGAATGCCAGTGACAAATTGGATCGCATCCTGACCCACAAAGTATGGGGCACACTCATCTTCGTCGCGATCATGACGCTGATGTTCCAGAGCATTTTCACTTTTGCGCGTATTCCGATGGAGTGGCTGCAAGCCGGGGTCGACTTGTTCGGGGGTGCGGCAGGCCGGCTGATCCCGCCGGGCGACTTGAACAGCTTGCTGGTGGAGGGTGTGATTGCCGGCGTGGGGGCGGTGGTTGTGTTTCTGCCGCAAATTCTGCTTTTGTTCCTGTTCATCGGATTCCTGGAAGATACCGGTTACATGGCGCGGGCCGCGTTTCTGATGGACCGGCTCATGAGCAAAGTGGGGCTTCACGGCAAGAGTTTCATTCCGATGCTCAGTTCGTTTGCGTGCGCGATTCCGGGCATCATGGCCACGCGCACCATTGAGACTCCGAAAGACAGGCTGGTGACAATCCTCGTTTCCCCGCTGATGAGTTGCTCGGCGCGGCTGCCGATTTATACGTTGCTCATAGCGGCGTGCATTCCCAATATCACGGTGCTGGGCGTGCTGAAGCTTAGCGGGTTGGTAATGCTGGCCATGTATCTGCTGGGGATCGTCGTGGCGCTGTTGATGGCCTGGTTATTCAAAAAGACAATCCTGCGAGGGAACCCGCCGCTGCTCATCATGGAACTGCCGCCCTATAAGCGGCCCTTGCTGCGCGTGGTGGCGCGGCATATGTGGGACCGGTCGAAGCTGTTTTTGCGGCGAGCCGGCACAATGATCCTGGGCATCAACATACTGCTTTGGTTTCTCGCCACCTATCCGCACAGCGCCGCGATGGAGAACGAATTTGGCGCCAGGCGCGCTGCTATCAGGGCCGCTGAAACCGGGATTCGAACCGGAGACAAAGCCGCAACTCCGGAAGGCCGGTTAGCGGCGTTGAACAACGACGAAGCCGGCGCGAGACTCCGCCAGAGTTTCGCCGGACGTCTTGGCCGGCTGATAGAACCGGCGATCCGGCCTTTGGGATTTGATTGGAAAATGGGGATAGGAATCATCACTTCATTTGCCGCGCGGGAGGTTTTCGTCAGCACGATGTCCACGGTCTATAACGTGGGGAGAACGGAGGCGAAGGCTTCGGGCCTGAGCGGCATCGTGAGCACTTTGCAGGAGCAGAAACGGCCGGATGGAACGCCGGTATATACGGCCCTGACCGGCATCACCTTGATGGTGTTTTATGTTTTCGCGCTGCAATGTGCCAGCACAGTGGCGGTGGTAAGGCGGGAAACCAATTCATGGAAGTGGCCGTTTTTTCAATGGGTTTACCTCGCAATCCTGGCGTGGGGCCTGGCCTTCATCACGTATCACGCCGGCCGGTTTCTGGGGTGAGGCCGGCAGGGCGCCGCGGAATGGGCCGCGCATCAAGGTTGCCGGGGCG
Source organism: uncultured Verrucomicrobiota bacterium (assembly GCA_903873945.1). Taxonomy (GTDB): domain Bacteria; phylum Verrucomicrobiota; class Verrucomicrobiia; order Limisphaerales; family UBA8199; genus CAIQQM01. The sequence continues at coordinate 48,495 of CAIQQM010000251.1, read as the reverse complement.
TCCGGAATCGCATAGTTTTTGAGATCGATGATCGAAGCAAGAAGCTGAAGCACATGAAGAAGAAGGAACCTGAGATGAAGAAACAGGCAATTGCCCCGGGGACGCCGGGCGCGCCTGAGCCGCTTGTCCCCGTGAAGCCCGCGGAGTTGACGCCCGAGCGGTTGGAGGAACTGGAGCAACAGGCTGCCAGGGCGGAAGAAAACTGGGACCGCCTGGTGCGCGTCACGGCAGACTTCGACAACTTCAAGAAGCGCGCTGCTCGAGAGAAGCAGGAGGCAATCAAGTTTGCGAATGAAGCGCTGCTCCAGAAGTTGATTCCGGTATTGGATCATTTTGACATGGCGCTGGCGGCGGCTCAGCCGGGCCAGGATGCGGCGGCACAGTCGTTGCAGAAGGGGATCAGCATGGTTTGCCAGCAACTGAAGGCTGCGCTGGCAGAGGCCGGCCTGGAAGAGGTGGACGCCACCGGCAAACCTTTTGACCCGAACTTCCACGAAGCCGTCTCGCAGCGGGAAACCACTAACGCGCCGGAGGGCCAGGTCGTTCAGCAGCTTCGAAAAGGGTATAAACTGCGAGAGCGTCTTTTGCGCGCGGCCAGTGTGATAACGGCCAAACAACCGACTGCCTGATCCATGGCTAAACGCGATTATTACGAAGTCCTCGGCGTGGAGAAGGGCACGGGAGCGGAGGAGATCAAGAAGGCCTACCGGAAGCTGGCTGTGAAGTATCATCCGGACAAGAATCCGGGTGACAAGGCGGCTGAAGAAAAATTCAAAGAGTTGGGAGAGGCCTATGAGATTCTTTGCGATCCGCAGCAGCGCGCCGCCTATGATCAGTACGGCCACGCTGCGTTCGACCGGCGGGCGGGCGGCGGGTTCGGGCGCGCGGGCGGATTTCATGATCCATTCGACGTTTTCCGCGAGGTGTTTGGCGGCAGCGGCATTTTCGAAGACCTCTTCGGAGGCGGGCGTGTGGACCCCACACAACCCCAGCGGGGGGAGGACCTTCGGTACGACCTGGAGATCCTGTTTGAGGAAGCCGCCCGCGGGTGTGAAAAGGAAATTACGGTAACCAAACCGGAACGCTGCGACGCATGCCAGGGGTCGGGCGCGGAACCCGGGTCTCGGGTACAGACGTGTTCAACTTGCGGTGGTCGCGGGCAGGTTGTGAGTGCGCGGGGTATTTTCAGCATTGCGCAGACCTGTCCGCATTGCCAGGGCGCAGGCAGGGTGGTCGAACGGCCATGCAGAGCCTGCCGCGGCCATGGCAGGCATGAGAAGTCCTCAAAGATCAAGTTGCGGATTCCGGCCGGGGTGGATACGGGTTCACGGCTTCGCTCCGCCGGCAATGGGGAGGCCGGATTTCGCGGCGGTCCGGCCGGCGATCTTTATGTGGTGCTCCATGTCCGGACGCATGAGATGTTTCAACGTGACGGCGACGATTTGCTCTGTGAAGTGCCGGTGAGCTTTGTGCAGGCCGTGCTCGGTGCGGATATAGAGGTGCCGACATTGAACGGAAAAAATGCCATCAAAATTCCCCCGGGCACACAACCGGGCGCGATGTTCCGGCTTAAGGGGAAGGGAATAAAGAACGTCCAGGGTTACGGCTGTGGCGATTTGCATGTGCGCATCAACGTGGAGGTTCCGACGCATTTGTCGGGAGCGCAAAGAGTCAAGCTTGAGGAGTTCGCCGGGTTGTGCAATGGCAAGGAGAGCCCGATGAGCCAAAGTTTTTTTGAAAAGGCCAGAAAACTGTTCCAATCAAACCGGGAGTAATGGAGCAACAGATTGCCGGAGTGGTCCCGATGCATCGTTTTTATCTGCCGCCGGAGCAATGCGCAGACGAGGGTTTTTCCCTGGCAGGGCGGGAGGCCCACCATGCCGCGCGCGTCCTGCGCGTAAGGAGCGGCGAACGGGTTGCGGTGCTGGATGGGGCGGGCCATGAGTTCTTTTGCGACGTGCAGGACGTCGGGCGCGACAACGTCAAACTGGCTGTCCGGGAGAAGCGATTCATTCCCCGAGCGTCGTGCCAGCTGACATTGCTGCAGGCCGTGCCCAGGGGCAAACTCATGGAGGCTATCATCCAGAAGGCAACGGAGCTTGGCGTCGGCCGAATCGTGCCATTGCTTTCCGAGCGTGTGGTCGCACAATTGGGCGAAGCCGAGGCGGCCGGCAAAGCGGAGAAATGGCAACTAACGGCAATTGAAGCCATCAAGCAATGCGGCGCGAGCTGGCTGCCCCGGGTTGAATCGCCGCTCAGGCCGAAGGATTTCCTGGAACGGCAAATGAAGTTCGAACTTACGCTGGTCGCCTCACTTCAAAGTGACAGCAAACACGCGCGGGAATATTTCCAGGCGTTTTGCTCATGCCGGGGCCGCTTGCCGGAGTCCGTGGGTGTCTGGGTGGGCCCCGAAGGGGATTTTACGCTGGCCGAGCTGGACGCCATCAAGGCTGGCGGCGCATTGCCGATCACGCTGGGTCCCCTTGTGCTGCGAAGCGAGACGGCGGCGGCATATTGTCTTTCGATTCTTAACTACGAGTTGCAGTCGCCCACACGTTAGCGGCCGGGTTGGATGGCAATCAGGAAGCGTTACGCGCCTGAACCAGCGCCCGGAAAGGTCGCCCAAGATGTTCCGGATGGGTCAAGGTCTGAAACTGGCGCTTGCGCCCGGAAGTCCAGGAACCGAACGAAGCCGCAGACCCGCAAGCCCGGGCGGCGATTCGGGACAGAAATTGCGCCTGGGCCAGAAAAGCTTCCGTCTGCAAACCCGCTGATTCTCCCGCCGCCTGGATGGAACTGAAATTCACGTGTGCCGTGATGTCCTGTTCGCCGGGCTGAGCGAGGATATCGCCGCTCAGGCGATGCCGGTGATACGCCCGCAGCGTCCCTTCGTGCCTTTGCGGCATAAAAAACTCATCCCCCGTCAAACCGTAATCGATGGTGAGGAGTCGGCCGCAATCCAGGGCCCTGGCGGCTGCAAGCCACCACTTCTCCGCGTCCGGACAGAACTCGATTGTAAAACCGTCCGGCAGCACGCTCAGTAATTTCGGCGGCAGTTCCCATGGATTGGCAGGTTCAAAATCGGGACTCGAAGTTCGTTGAGCGTGGCCGGGATGTCGAACCCCCGCCCTGGGAATCCCAGCCCCCGATTCGTCACAGGTCATTCGTTTCCAAACAAATTGACCGTTCTTGAGCGTGACGCCCCATTCGAACCAGGCCTGTGCCTTTGCATCCCAGCCCAGCCGGTGGGCCGGCAGGGCATCAAGCAGTTCGTTGGAAAAAATAATTCCTGAAATAGAAGACGCGGACAACCCGTCCGGGGAGACAGGCGCAGAATGCGGCGGCCCTGGCAGAGCCGCCATCCATCGTGCCTTGTGTGCAAACTCCGCCAAGGTTGCCTGCTGCCATTGCTGCCGGCGCGGAGACGGTTCCACTATCCAGTATTCCAATTTTTGGAAAAGTTCCGGCCGATGTTCGCATAACCATTTCAGAATATCCCGGGCCAGCATTCCGTTGTGCGCGCCCGCCTCCACAATTTTCGGAGGATCGGGTTCGTCGGCCTGCATTTTGCGTTCGATGTGGCGCGCGACGCAGGGCTGAAGCCATTCTGCGAACTGAAAGGCCAGCAGTTCCCCAAACAAACTGCCGACACTCACATTGGTATAATAATCGCCTCGCGCGCCGACAGTGTCCTTTTCTTTCTCATAATATCCACAAACAGGACAATAAAGAGCTAGCCACATGAAGCGCGCGAAGGGTATAACTCCCTTGTCGAGTATCTCCCGGGTAATTATATTGACAACGCTATTCGATGGCATGCCTTATGGTGTGGAGTGAGCTAACAGTCTGGAGAACATATTACATTTATGGCGAAGATCGACGCATTCTTTAATTTGATGTTCGAGCAGAAGGCTTCGGACGTGCACCTTTCCTCGGGCAATAACCCAATGCTCCGCATCAACGGGGAACTCCAGCGGGTAGACCATCCGCCATTGGAGAATGATGATCTCAAAAAAATGTTGTACGAGATCGCGCCTGAATACAAAATCAAGATATTCGAGGAAACCGGGGATGTGGACTTCGGGTATGAGATTCCAAACATCTCACGATTTCGCGCCAACTTTTTTAACCAGAAGAACGGCATTGCGGCGGTCTTTCGCCAGATTCCAACCAGGGTGCTTTCTTTTGAGGATTTTGAAAAATTTGACGCGCCGTTGCCGGCGGTGTTGAAAAAGTTTGCCATGCTCCGTCGCGGGCTTGTCGTGGTCACCGGTCCCACCGGTTCAGGCAAGTCGACAACGCTCGCGGCAATAGTGGACTATGCCAACAAGAATCGCAAAGACCACATTATCACAGTCGAGGATCCCATCGAATTCGTCCACGAGAGCAAGGGCTGTCTCATTAACCATCGCGAAACCAGCGTTCACACAAAATCATTTGCCTCGGCGCTGCGTGGTGCGCTGCGTGAGGATCCTGATATCATCATGGTCGGCGAACTGCGGGACCTGGAGACGATTGAGCTGGCGCTCGTGGCGGCGAGCACCGGGCATTTGGTTTTGGGCACGCTTCACACACCGAGCGCGGCGAAAACGGTGGATCGCATGATCGATGTTTTCCCCGCCGAGCAGCAGAATAAGATTCGCGCGACTCTCTCGGAAGCGCTGAAGGGAGTAGTGGCGCAGAACCTTTTCAGGCGAATTGACAAAAAGGGCCGCGTTGCCGCACTGGAGATTCTGATCTTTACCACCGCCATCGCCAACCTGGTGCGCGAAGGCAAGACCCACCAGATTCCGGGCATGATCCAGGTTGGCAAGAAGATAGGGAACCAGCCTCTGGATGACGCGATTATGGAGCATGTCCGGATGAAACGCATCTCTCCGGAAGAGGCGTACGAAAAAGCGATCGACAAGAAGAAATTCCGCGCGTTCCTGCCTCATCCGCCGGACGATGATGAAGTCTAGCCTATGCGGCGCCCCGAACTTGACCATGTTCTGAACACGATGCTGGATGCCCAGCCGGAGGTGTCTGACCTGCTTTTTACCGTGGGTCGGCCGCTGCAGGTCGAATCCTTTGGCGAGTTGAAGCAGGTGGTTTGCGACCCGCCGATCGGGAACCTAACCCCTTTCCAGACTGAAATGGTCGCGTTGAATTTGATCGGTGATAACCTGTGGCACATCAACGACTTGTTGCGGCGCGGTTCGTGCGACACAGCTTATACGCTGGCAGACAGGTCGCGGTTCCGGATCAGCATATTCTCACAACGGGGAAATTACTCGATTGTGTTGCGCAAGCTCAACACAGTGATTCCCACGCTGGCCTCGCTGAATTTTCCGGAAGTTTTCAAGCTGATTCCCCGTGAGAAAACCGGGTTGGTGCTCGTCACGGGGGCCACGGGGTCTGGCAAATCCACCACCCTGGCGGCGATTCTCAACGAGATCAATAATACCAAGCCGGTCCACATAATCACACTCGAGGATCCAGTTGAATTTATTCATTCCCATAACCAGGCCACTTTTAACCAACGGGAACTAGGCTCGGATTTCGACAGCTTTTCCAATGGGTTGAGGGCGGCGCTGCGCCAGGCTCCCAAGGTGATCCTGGTCGGGGAAATGCGCGACCGGGAAACCGTGAAAATTGTCTTGAGCGCTGCCGAGACCGGACATTTGGTGCTAAGCACGTTGCACACGGTCGACGCCGGCCAGACCATCAACCGCATTCTGGGAATGTTCGAACCTGACGAACAGGAACAAATCCGGGTGCGGCTCGCAGACACGATCCGGTGGATCATCAGTCAGCGGCTCGTGTCTAAAATCGGGGGAGGCCGATTGGCGCTGTTGGAGATTATGGGCTCAAACTTGAGGGTCCAGGAAGCGATCCGTCTGGGTGAGAGCGAAGGGAAGACTTTCTACGAGATTGCCGAAGCCAGCCAGCCTTTCGGGTGGCGAACCTTCGATTTTTCCGCCCTGGAAGCCTATGAACAGAACAAAATAACCGCGGAGACTGCCATTCTTCATTGCACCAAGCGAGGCCCGGTCACTCGCGGTATCGACATGATCCGGAAAGCGCGGGGCGAAACGACAACGGACATAAATTCCCTGCACATGAAGGCTGTCCGGGATGCCGGCCACCAGGGTGGACCGGCGTCAGGCTCTCCCAAGATAAAAATCAAATAATTTATGTCGGACAAATTTGATTTCGTCAGCGCGGCGGACAAGCCTGCCTTGCTGGCTTTTTCCACGCCCGAATGGCTTGAAGCGGCCCGGAGTGCGCTCGACGAGCTGGGCTACAAGGTTCATACCGCGGCGACACACGGTGATTTTCTGGTCCGTTTCACCCAGGTTCGTTACCAGGTCGTGATTATCGAGGAATTATTCGCCGCGAACAACCCGAGTGAGAATCTCACCTTGCATGCCTTGCAGAACATGCCGATGAGCCAGCGCCGTCATGCCACGGTGATTTTGCTGGGTGACTCTTTCCAGACCTTCACGCCGATGCAGGCTTTTCAACAGAGTGTTCATGCGGTCATTAACAGTTCTGAAATATTTCTGCTAAAGCAACTCATCGAGAAAACCATCGCGGACAACACTGTTTTTCTGAACAGTTACCGCGAGGCCCAGACCCGGGCTTATTCCGGCGTGGCAAAAGACGAATAATGTCCGCAGAGCCAGGCTTCAGTTCCCGTCCTGGGATTGGAGAATTCTTGGCCCGGCAAGGAAAAAGCTCGCGTTAAGAAGTTTTCCTTGCCCATATTCTAGCGATGCGCCGCTTGGACCAAGCACTTGTCGAGCGCGGGTTGTGCGAAAGCCGGGAGAGGGCGAAGCGGGCGATTATGGCCGGCAACGTAAGAATAAACGAACAGGTCGCCTGCAAGCCCAGTGATCCGGTCAAACCCGACGACCACCTTGCGCTGACCGCGCCGGAACGGTTCGTTAGTCGTGGCGGGTTGAAGCTCGATCACGCGCTCACCCATTTTTGCATTGAGGTTCGTGGCCAAACAGCCCTGGACGTTGGCGCTTCAACCGGAGGTTTTACCGATTGCCTGTTGCAACATGGCGTGGCGAAGGTGTGCGCTGTGGACGTGGGGCGGGGCCAGTTGTCCTGGAAGTTGCGACGTGATCCGCGGGTTGTAGTGATGGAAAAAACCAATGCCCGGGATTTGACCGCGGCCAGCTTCCCGCCGCCCTTTTCCCCGTTCGATCTTGCCGCAATCGATTGTTCGTTCATCTCGCTGACTAAAATCCTTCTGCCTGTCGTTGCTTTGCTGCGCCGGTCAGGTAAAATCATTGCGTTAATCAAACCGCAGTTTGAGGCTGGCAAGGCGGAAGTTGATCGGGGCGCGGGCGTGATTCGGGATCAGGCCATTCACGGGCGCGTGTTGCGCGAGATGCGTGAGTTCGTTTCGAGCCAGCCAGCTTGGGAATGGCGCGGCCTGACGGAATCGCCCGTGCTTGGACCCGCGGGCAACAAAGAATTCCTTGCATTGATTGAAAAAACCGGCTGACAGGATTAGGCGTATTGGCGTTATCGGAAACTCCGGGAAAGTTTCCTGCGCTGGCGTTGTTAAGCGGGCCGCCCGGCTTATCGCTGCCGCCGGCCGTCAGTTGTGCTGCGATGCCGTTACTGCTCAACTCGCAGACCTCGCTGGCGTCGTGTGTCCGGATGCGGTCGCGTTGGCGCATCAGGTTGACTTGCTGCTCGTGTTTGGCGGCGACGGCACGATGTTGCGCGTGGCCCGTCAGATCGCCGGCTCTCGCACCCCCATGTTGGGCATCAACATCGGCGGGCTGGGTTTCCTCACGGCCGTTCCTTCCTCCCAGTTGGAACAGGCCCTGAAGTGCGTCTGGAATGGTGAATATAAATTCGAGTCGCGGGTTTTGCTGTCCGCCAGGGGGCAATGCGGGGGGCGGCTCATCGAGCAAACCGCGCTCAACGACATCGTTGTCAGTCGCGGCACAGCTTCGCGCTTGATTGAACTTGACGTCAGTGTCGATGGCGACGCTTTGGCGCGCTACCGCTGTGACGGGTTGATTTTGAGTACCCCGACCGGGTCCACGGCATACGCGCTGGCTGCGGGCGGCGCCGTAATCTTTCCAACCGCTCAGGTGCTCGCGCTGACTCCCATTTGCCCGCACACCCTGTCCAATCGCGCCTTGATCCTGCCCCGGACGGCAGTCATCGGGGTCAAGGTGGTCAGCCTCCGGCCTGCAACAATTCTGAGCGCGGACGGACAGGTCGTGAGCGAGCTGTCAGGGGGTGACACTGTCAGAATTCGACAAAGCTCGCGGACGGTGCGTTTGATGCATTTGGCGGGGAGTTCTTTTTGCGAAACCTTAAGGCGCAAGCTGCATTGGCGCGGAGCGACGATATGAGGGAATGGCCGGGGAGCGCTCCAGGGTCGGGCCTGGGTTGTAGCCTCACGGTTGGGAATCTATGGTTCGACTGAAAGATATCGCAGAGCGTGTTGGGTTGTCGGTGATGACTGTCTCTAAGGCTTTGCGGGATCAGCCGGATGTGTCGGCCACCACCAAAACCCGGATCAAACTTCTGGCCCAACAGATGGGCTACCTCCCCGATTCCACCGCGCAGGGCTTGCGCATGCGCAAGACCAGGCTCTTCGGACTGGCGGTTTCCTCCATAATCAACCCGGCGCTCTCTCGCGTCGTTCTCGCGATCGAGGAGCGGGCCTATGAGTTGGGTTATGATGTTTTGTTGGCGCAGACTCTCAACATCCCGGAGCGCGAGGAGGCCTGTATCCGCCGATTCCTGTCCCGGCGCGTGGATGGCATCTTCATCTACCCGGTCTATCGCATGGTCGCCGAAGCGCGCATTTATCAGGAGCTGCTTGGTCGGGGTGTTCCCACTGTGGTGCTGGGCCATACGGTGCCCTTCTGCGGGCATTTTGTTAACGTGGAGATTGACGACCTTTTGGCCAGCTACGGCGCCACACAGCATTTGCTTAAGCAGGGGCACAGGCGCATCGCCTTTCTGAGCGGGCCTTTGGCGACGCCTTGGGCGCAGGAACGTTTTGAGGGTTATCAGCGAGCTCTGCGCGAGGCCGGCATGCCTGTGGACGACAAGCTGGTTTTTCAGGCCGGGCGGACTGTGGATGACGGGTTCAGGGCGGCCACGCAGATGCTCGCTGAGCCGTCCGATGTCACCGCCGTCCAAGCGGTCAATGATCTCGCCGCCATTGGGTGCGCTGAAGCGCTTTTGCGGCAAGGGCTGAAAATCCCCCAGGACATCTCGGTTATGGGTTTCGGGAATATTGCGCTCGGCGAACATTTCCGTGTCCCGCTGACCACTACGAACCAGCCCAAGTTCCGGCTGGGGGCGGCCGCTATGGACATGATGCAACAGCTCTTACTCGGCCAGAAGCCTGAATCCAGGCGTCTTCCGGCTGAACTCATCATCCGGGACAGCGTCGGCATTCCACCTGCTACACCCTCCCTTAGGCATAAGGCGCGGCAAACGTAAAATAAAGTTATGAAAAAGGTCCTGACCATTATCCTGATAGTGGCGGGCGTGACGGGTGTCCTATATGTGGCTCAGGGTTGGACACTCCGCCACGCTGACGAGAAAGTCGCCAAGTTCAACCGGGATTGCGACAGCCTGATTATGGGCATTCAGCAATACAAGGAATTTGTCGGCAGCTATCCCACCGGTAATAATGTCGCCATCACAAAAGCCCTGCTCGGCCAAACCGGGGAAAAGAAAGTCCTCATCCTGGCTGTCCGGCGCGCTGACATGAACGACAAGGGCGAACTTGTGGATCCCTGGGGCACACCTCTCCAGTTCTATTTCTCCTATAACGAAGTTCTTATTCGCTCTGCCGTACCCAATAAAGTCTGGGAGGACAGCGCCATTCCGACAGCCGACGACCTTTACCGTTGCACGGGCAAGGAGAAGTAGTCAAGCGGCCGACCGGCCGATTCTCATTTACTGGTTCAAGTGGTAGCCGCCGTGCATGGCGAATCCGTTCCGCCAAAGCCTCATGCCGAGCCGGTCCGAGTCCAAACGGTGACGAACATCCCATTGCCTCCGTACTGCTGCGGCCAGAAGTAAAGCGGTGCGCTGGCGGGCGACTTGACTTCGAGGGGGTTGCGCACCGCCAGCCGCGCAAAATCTGAATCCTGCGCCTCAAACGTCTCGACCACTTCCGTTGTTTCCGAGCGAACTAAAGTGCACACAGCGTAAATCAGTTTTCCGCCGGGTTTGACCGCCGCGCTGGCATGGCAGAGGAGTTGTTTCTGAAGAGCGCCAAGTTCTTTCAAGTCCTGTGCCGAGGTTGTCCAGCGCGCGTGCGGATTCCGTTGCCAGGTTCCGATGCCGCTGCAAGGCGCGTCCACGAGGACGCCGTCGAACTTCGTTTTGGTCGGCAGCTTTGCGCCGCCATTCCAGCCAGCCGCGCGATAGTTGAAAACGCGGGCCCGAGCCGTCCGTCTTCGAAGCTTTTGGAGCCGCCAGGCGGCGCGGTCACTGGCCCAAATCAAACCCCGGTTCTGCATCAGGGCGGAAAGATGCAAAGTCTTGCCGCCTTCCCCGGCGCAGACATCCCACCACGTTTGGCCGGGCAATGGCGCGCAAATGAGACCAACCGCTTGCGAAGAGATGTCCTGGATTTCGAATTCGCCGGCCTGGAACTCCGTTGTGCGAAACAAATCCGCATCGCCAACATACTCAAGAATGTCAGCCAGGAGTCCGTCACCAAATGCCCGGCACCCGCCTAACTGCGCTGAAATTGCCTTGCCTCGCGCATGTTGCGCGCGCAACCAGAGTTTGGGTTCCGCCTGGAGCGACCGAACCCATGCCGCAGTGATATCCATCTCCGCGGCCAGCCAGTCGGGCACGGCGCGCGCCAGCATGTCCGCGTCCGAAAACTTCTCCGGTTCGCGCTTGAATCGCTCCGCCAATTGCAGCGCCTGTGTAATTTGGCTGCGGACGGGCTTGCTTTCATCCAACCACCCCTTCCAGCGGAAGTAGGCGAAAACCGCCCTGCTGGCCAGTGCGCTCGCGGCTTTCGATAAACCGTGCTCCGCGTTCAGAACCTCCCGCAACACTGAATCTGCGGAATGCTTGCGGTTGGATGCGCCGATAACCCGTTCTGCCAGTGTGATGATTTCTGTTTCTGTCCGAAGCATAAGCTTCCGGTTCTGCGGGCTGTCCCTTGTCGGCATTAGTCCCCGGTGCGGAAAATCGCCGACCGGCTAGCCCGAAGGCATCTTCCAATGCCCGACAGGGGTTCTTGTCTCGCAAGCTGTCTTGGCTTACTTCCTGGCCACTAATTGACGGAGGACGTAAGGCAAAATCCCGCCATGCTGGTAATAATCAATCTCGATTGGCGTGTCGATGCGGCAGGTGACCGGGATCTCGGCCGCTGGGCCGCTGGTGCGTATGATGCGTAGCATGAGGTCCTGCCTCGGCTTCAGACCCGGACCAAGGCCGAGGACGTCGTAAATTTCCGTGCCGTCGAGCTTGAGGGTTTGAGCGCTGGTTCCTTCCTTGAATTGCAGCGGCAGGACACCCATGCCGACGAGGTTCGAACGATGGATGCGTTCATAACTTTGCGCTACGACACATTTCACACCGAGCAGCCTGGCGCCTTTGGCGGCCCAATCGCGCGAACTGCCGGTCCCGTATTCCTGTCCCGCCAGGACGATGAGCGGCGTGTCGTGTTCGGCGTATTTCACGGAAGCGTCATAAATGCTCATGAGCTCGCCGACGGGCTGGAACTTCGTCACGCCGCCTTCCGTGCCGGGAGCCATGAGGTTCTTAATGCGCACGTTGGCGAAAGTCCCGCGCGTCATCACCCGGTCATTGCCGCGCCTCGAGCCGTAGCTGTTGAAATCCTCAAACGCCACACCGTGTTCGAGGAGATAGCTTCCCGCCGGCGAACTCTTCTTTATGTTGCCGGCGGGCGAGATGTGGTCGGTGGTGACGCTGTCGCCGAAAATGCCCAGCGGCCGGGCGCCTTTGATTTCCAGAATTTCGCCCGGTTCAAGACCGAAGCGGGTAAAGAACGGCGGCTCCTGGATATAGGTGCTGGCGGCGTCCCACTGGTACACCTTGCCGGTGGTTATGGGGATCTCGTTCCACTTGGGATTCTGTTTGGCAAAGTCGCGATAAAGCTCGCGGAAAACCTCCGGCCGCACCGCTCCTTTCACCCGGTCGCGCACTTCCTGCAAGGTTGGCCAGATGTCTTTCAAATAGACCTCCCGCCCGTCTTTACCTTTTCCGATCGGGTCATGGCTGAGATCAATGTCCACGCGGCCGGCCAGGGCAAACGCCACAACGAGCGGCGGGGACATCAGGAAGTTGGCCTTGATGCTCTGATGCACCCGCGCCTCAAAGTTGCGATTACCGGAGAGCACAGATGCGGCGACCAAATCGTATTTGCCAATGGCTTCCTCGATGGGTGCGGCCAGCGGACCGGAGTTCCCGATACACGTTGTGCAGCCATAGCCGACAAGGTTGAAGCCAAGCTGATCCAGATACGGCTGCAAGCCTGTCCGGTTGAGGTAATCCGTGACCACGCGGGAGCCCGGCGCGAGTGACGTTTTCACCAGCGGGCCGACCCGCAACCCGCGTTCGACAGCTTTCTTTGCGAGCAGCCCCGCAGCAAGCATGACGGAGGGATTGCTGGTGTTGGTGCAGCTCGTGATGGCTGCGATCAGCACGCTGCCGTGGCGAATTTGCCCTTCATGTTCCCGCACCGGGGCAGTCACGCGGTCGGGCGTGGGCCGGTTGTTTACCATTTCCAACTCGGAGAACGGGTTGGTATTCCGGGATTGGGCGGATTGTCGCGATACCGGATCCTGGCTTCCCCCGCCAGGTTTGAGATTGTCCTGCGCGGCCACGAAGAAAGTCTTGCGCAACTCGTCGTTTGATTTGCCAAACCCATTTTCGGTAACCGGCTTGGAAAAGGCGGATACAAATTCCCTTTTCATGTTTGGCAGATCAATACGATCCTGGGGCCGTCTTGGGCCCGCTACGCTGGGCACGACTGCGGCGAGATCCAGCTCGAGCTCGGCGGAGTATTGAATCTCTCCTTTGCCGGGAATCCCAAACAAGCCCTGCGCCCGGTAATAATTCTCGTAAATGCGGCAATTTTCTTCACTGCGGCCGGTCGCGCGGAGGTAATTGACGCACTCAATATCAATCGGGAAAAAGCCCATGGTCGCCCCATATTCGGGCGCCATATTGGCGATCGTGGCGCGGTCAACGACCGGAAGAGCCGCTGCGCCCGGGCCGTAAAACTCGACGAATTTGCCCACGACTTTGGCTTTGCGCAGCATTTGCGTGACCGTCAGAGCCAGGTCGGTCGCCGTTACCCCTTCGCGCAGCGCGCCGCTCAAGTGCATGCCGATGACATCGGGCGTGAGGAAATAAACCGGTTGACCCAGCATCCCTGCCTCGGCCTCAATTCCGCCAACACCCCAGCCAACGATACCGAGTCCATTGATCATCGTCGTGTGGGAATCGGTGCCGACGAGGGTGTCAGGGAGGAAAAGCGCTGCGGGTTGAGAGTCTGGGCGTGAGGAAGAGGAGAGGACGCCTTTTGCAAGGTATTCCAGGTTTACCTGGTGAACGATCCCGATGCCTGGCGGCACGACCTTGAACGTGTCGAAAGCCTGCATCCCCCATTTGAGAAACTGGTAACGTTCGCGATTGCGTCGGAATTCCATTTCCAGATTCTGGTTCAAGGCGTCAGGTGTGCCAAAAAAATCAACCTGTACCGAGTGGTCCACGACGAGATCAACCGGCACCAGTGGTTCGATAAGTTTTGGATTCTTGCCAAGGCGGGCCACGGCCGACCGCATCGCGGCGAGATCCACGAGCAACGGCACTCCCGTAAAGTCCTGCAGCACGATACGCGCTACGACGAACGGAATTTCCTCCGTGCGCGCCGCATTCGGCTTCCAATTCGCCAGCGCTCGAACATTCTGCTCGGAAACACGTTTGCCGTCACAGTTGCGCAGCACGGATTCAAGCACCAGGCGGATGGACACCGGCAATCTCGACACGGGTCCGATCCCGGCTTTCTCCAGTTGCGGCAAGGAGAAGAACCGTCCGCGCCTGCCATTGCCAAGCTCAAATTCCTGTAGCGTGCCAAACAAATCATGTGCTTCGTTCATAAATCATCGGCCGGCTGTTGTACACCCGGTTTGCGGACGAAAAACAGTGGCGTGTGAACGCGTTGCGGTCAAGCCGCCAGACAAAGGAAAATGTGAAGTTCCGCTTCTGATTTCCAAGTGCCGGGAAGTGGGACGAGCGGGACCCGGACTCGGAAGTTCGAAATCCGAATTAAAACACGTAGCTCAGGACGAGCATGTTCATGTTCAGACCCGGATTCGGGCTACTGAGGTCGCCGTTGGACATGTGCTGAAAGCGGTAACCTATGCGCCAATGCCGTGCGAAATCCCAGTTCACCCCTGCATGCGTGATGAATTGAAGGGTACTCCCCAAATCCCTGCCTTCATACGTGAAACGGCTAATTCCCGCCGGGCTGACGCCGCCTTCGATGGACAGGGGCAGGGATGGAGGCAACACAACGATGCTTGGCCCCAAGGAACCGACAAATGCATTATCGCCACGTTCTCCCAACCAACCGGCCGAAATGTCCAATCGCGGCTGCAAGTGCCAGTTGGCGCCCAAACTCCAGCGCCAGGGCAGATTCCAATCCGCGAAGGCATCCGTTTCGCAGAAATACTGAACGCTGTGGGTGGTGCCTGTTCCGCCGCGTACGCCTGCGGACTCCAGCCGGAATTCCTGTGCCAGCGAGGTTGCTGCTGTGTATGAAAGCATGCACAGCAAAACCCGACTGATGAGGCCCGCCTTTGGCGAAGAAAACATCGAATCTAGCAGTGGCAGAATCCCAAAGCCTTGTCAAGAAAGGTATATAGGCGGCGCGGAGATTAATGCCGCAGAAACTTGGCAACCGCCTCCGTGCGGGTGCGGACCTGGAGCTTTTCGTAAATACGGCGGATGTAGGTGTGCACGGTCTCGTAGCTGATGCCGAGTTTCTCTGCAATTTCCTTGTAAAGGAAACCCTGGCTGAGGCAATCCAGCACCTCCTGCTCCCGTTCGGAGAGGTTTTCCGTGGCTTGGGTCGAGGGGCCTGCCTTATGAAAAGACTGCGTCACCTTCCTGGCGATGTGGGTGGTCATCGGTGAGCCGCCTCGATGCACCTCTCGAATGGCTTCGAGCAATTCAGGTGTCTTCGTGCGCTTGAGCAGGTAACCGGAGGCGCCCGCCGCCAGCGCATTGAAGATATTCTCAGTGTCTTCGTAAACGGTGAGCATCACGGCTTGCGTAGTTGAGAGCACTTGATTCAAGCGCCGGACACATTCCACGCCGTTCATGCCCGGCAGGTTGATATCCATGAGGACCACATCAGGCTTGTCTTTAGGCAGCCCTTCGAGAGCGGCTTCAGCCGAGGCGTAATCGCTCACACAACGGAAACCTTCAGCGCGGTTGAGAACGCGGGCCAGGGTGCCGCGCAGTTGCTCGTTGTCTTCGACGATGGAAACAGTGATTGGCATCGGTAAATCGCAGTGTTAGCGGGTCGTAAACCTGGAGTCAATGGGGTTGCTTGCCCGTCGGGGCCCAGGCTTTCAGAGGCGCCATCAGCCGGACTACTGTGCCGTTTTCAGCCCCCGGTTTCATGGAGAATTCGCCGCCGATATTCTCCATCCGTTTGTGCATGTTACGCAGCCCGTTTCTGGTTTGTGCCGCTTTGGGATCAAGATCGGCGAGTCCGCAGCCATCATCCTGGATCTCCAGGGTGAAACGGGTCGTTTCGAGGATCAGGCGTATCCAGACGGAAGATGCGCGGGCGTGGCGCACGACATTAGTCACCGCCTCTTTTGCGGCGAGGAATATGTTATGCCGGAGTTCCGGGGAGATGGGAATCGCGGGCAACTGGGCCGGAACCTCGAGACGGTAGCGCAAGCCCGCCACAGCGAGGTAATCCTGGGCGTACTTGCAGATGTATGTGAGCAGACCATCGAGCGTGTCATTCGAGGGGTTGACGGTCCAAACGATTTCATCAAACGCCCGCGTGGTTTCCAAAGCGGTCTGTGAGATTTGCCGCGCGTGTTTCTCGATTTCCTCCGGATTATGTTTGTCCATTTCGACCTGCTCGCCGAGGAGGGATACCTGGGTAAGGCTGGCGCCGACTTGATCGTGGATATCGCGGGCGATGCGGGCCCGCTCCTTTTCGAGAGCTTCGTGCTGCCGCAGGCTTTCCAGTTGGCGTTGTAGCCGCTGGGTGGACACGTAATGGACCGAAGCTACGATCAAGCCCAGCAGGCAGAGCGAGGCGCCTCCAATGAACCACCAAGTTTGCCAGAAGGGAGGCAAGACGGTTACAGCCAGTTCGCTGCCCGCGTCATTCCAAATCTCGTCCTCGTTGCAGGCGGTCACGCGAAAGACATAATGCCCATGAGGCAGTTTGCTATAGTGGACGGCGCGAATGTTGCCTTCGACTTCGGTCCAAGCGGTCTCATGCGGTTCCAGGCGGTATTTGAAACGGCCTTTCTCCGGAGAAGCGAGGTCAAGGCTCGCATACTTTATCTCGATCGCTTCCTTGCCGGCGGGGACAGTCACCTGCCTCGGCGGCGGCGAACGCAGGAGGGCGGGACCTTGCGGTTGGCCGTCAACCAGCACTGCTTCAATGATGACAGGAGGGGGATTGCTATTCAGAACGAGATGTGCTGGGTTTAAAGAGCCAAGCCCGCCGATTGTGGGGAACCAGAGCTCGCCATCGCGGGCGCGCAGTGCGCCCGGCTGAGAGCCAAAAGTGCATTCCCCCGCTGGGAGACCGTCCGGCTTGCCGTAAGCCCGGCAGGGTACGAAAGTGGTCCTGCCGTCCGCAAAATCATTGAGCGCTTGTTTCTTCACTCGCATGAGGCCGGCGCTTGAGCCAAGCCAGAAATAGCCATGCCCGTCCTCAAGGATGTAACCGACGTTGTTGCTCGCCAGCCCATCCTTCTTTGAATAGCGCGTCCATTTACCCCTTTGGAAACGGGCGAGTCCACTGGATGTTCCAATCCAAAGAACGCCATCGCCATCCACAAACAATGAAGAAACATTATTGCCGGGCAATCCGTTCGTCTTTGTAAAGAGCGCGGTGCGCCCATCGCGCAGTCGATTGAGTCCGCCCCCTTCAGTGCCCACCCAGAGATTTCCTTCTTTGTCTTCGGCGATGGCACGGACGTCATCGGCGGACAGGCCCTCATGCGACGAGATGCGCTTCCAACGCTTTTCATCCCAGCAGAGCAATCCGCCCTGAGTGCCAAGATAGAGCTGCCCGCTGCGGTCCTGATAGATGGCTGAGATATTGCGGTCAAACGTTTCCGGGAGGGCGACAGGCTGAAATGAGCCATCGACAAATTGGAAGAGATGCGGCCCTTGAGCGCTCCACGTCCCCGCCACGACGCGTTGATTTCGAGCTATAAACAGCGCCTTTACATCCAGCAGCGTATTGGGGTTTATATCGAGAAAAGCCCCTGGGATTAGTTGGAACCGCTGAGTCACGCTTCCGCTCCAGTGGTCGACCCTGTTCCCCGTAAAACCGATCCACAATCCTTCCTCCGCGCCTTCGCAAACCGTTTGTACCACCGACCCGGAGGTGCATTCGAGCACATCGAACACATGCCGCTTCACCCGGTTGAGGCCGCCACCGTTGGTTCCGATCCAGAGACAGCCCTCGCGGTCAACGGTCATGGAAAGCACGTAACTATGGGACAAACCTTGTGCGCTCGAGATGTGCGCCACCTTGCCTTGCGCGTCGAACCAGTAAACGCCGTCGCCGTAGGTGCCGACGGCGAGGTTGCCCTCGCGATCCTCGCAAGCCGCTACAACCGGTGAAGTATCAGGCCATGGGTAAGGACCCAAATCACGTTCCACCCGGTCGCCCTTGCACTTCTGGATATGCCCATTAGCCAGCCGCCAATAACCGCCCTGCTTGCTCGCGAGGAGAAAATTCAGCCGGATGAGCCCCATCTCGTAAGCCACGGTCAGAGCAGGGGAAGCGACCGGCGGAATCGGGCCCAGGGCGGCCAGGCTTGTATCTGTGCCCACCCAGAGGAGGCCGGACGCTTCGGAGATAAGAGCGCGGCAGTTGCTGGGGGCATCTGACCCGGCGTGCCAGGTATCGACCTTGCCATCGCGATAGCGGCATAAGAGTCCATTAGCCGTGTAAAGCCACACCGTGCCGTTGGCATCTTCGCACGTCGCCATCAAACGAGCTTCGCGGCCCCCGCGTCCGAGGTTCAGGCTCGAGATCTTCCCGTCCTTGGCAAGCATAACCCCGCCGTTTTCTGTGCCGATCCAAAGATTGGTATGGCTGTCCTCGAAGAGATGGACGATCTGGCCGCTGGTGAGCCCCGGTGTATTGTTCTCGTCGAAGACCGTGAAATGAACTCCATCGAAACGGGCCAGACCGTTGAGCGTCCCGACCCAAAGATAACCATCACGCGTTTGCGTCACCGCCAGCACCGCGCTCTGTGGCAGCCCCTCGTCGGTTGAAAACCGGTCAACGGTGAAACCAGCGTTGGAAGCGGCCGAAAAGGCGGAACAAGCGGCACAAAACAACAGCCCTGCGGCGGCAAGAGTCCAACTTTGTTTTGGCATACCCGGTTGTTTTAGCGCCCGGCAAAAGCGTTTCTGCCCGGTGCCACCAGCTTGCCTTGAGGGGCCGCCCGAAGCAAGCGCGCTCCGGCCCGCAGCTCCTTGAGATTTCGGACTTCGATTTCCGGATAACTTCCTTTAGCCTCGGCGCATGGCTGCATTGCGAATCGTCTTCATGGGCACCGCGGAACTATCGTGTGCCAGCCTGCAGGCGCTTTTGGATTCTCCGGATTTCCAGGTCGTCGCCGTCGCCACGCAGCCTGACCGTCCCAAAGGGCGGGACTTGAAACTTCAGCCTTCACCCGTCAAAGCGCTTGCCCAACGTGCAAACCTGCCCATCCTTCAGCCCGAACGCGCGCGCAACGAAGATTTCATCCGGGAACTTCGCGCCCGCGAACCGGAATTAATCGCCGTTGCTGCCTATGGCCAAATTCTTCCGCAAGACATCCTGGAACTGCCGTGCTACGGCTGCCTGAACGTCCACACATCCCTCCTCCCGAAATACCGCGGCGCGGCGCCCATCCAGTGGGCCATCCTCAACGATGACCTCGAGACGGGCGTGACGATAATGAAAATAGACACGGGGCTGGACACCGGCGATATCCTCACCCGGGAAAGCACGCCCATTTTTACCGAGGACAACGCCGAGACCCTTCACGACCGTCTTGCCCGCATGGGCGCGAAGCTCCTTGTGCGAACCATCCGTGATTACGTTGCCGGGAAAATTCTCCCGCGGCCGCAACCGGCGGAGGGCGTCAGCTACGCTCGGAAGATCAAGAAGGAAGATGGCCAGCTCGATTGGGCCCAGCCCGCCAGCATCCTTTGGAACCGCGTCCGTGGGTTGATGCCGTGGCCCGGCGCGTTCACGCATTTGCCCGGGCAACCGCAGTCGCATCTGCTCAAGCTCTGGCAAGCTGCTGTCGCTGAGCAAACCGGCGCGCCTGGCGAGGTTCTGCGCGCTGACAAAACCGGCATCGTCGTAGCCTGCGGCCGGAACGCCCTGCGCATTACCTCGCTTCAGCGCGAAGGGGGTCGACGCCTCAGTGCTCAGGAATTTCTGGCTGGGCACTCACTGAAGCCCGGGCAAAAGTTGGGCTAAGCTGACTGACGGCGGGCTGCCGAGGTCATAAACTTCAAATCACAAACTCCACTCACTTGCAGTCATCCCGCAGCTTGCGCGAGATGATTTCAAGTGCGCCAGCGACTCGCTCGTGAGCGCCAACAAACCTCCCCATAAGTCTCAAGACGTAGATGATGATGGCTATGACGCAAGCGGCATAGACCAATAAAAATACTCCACTGAGTGCTCCCATATCTTATTTTGTGTTTTGTTGTTTTTGGCTCCTGAACGATGACGCCACAGTTCAATAAATAAACGGGATAAGACGCCTGGTTCGTTGCCTGTAGCTCTCGTAGCGTTCGCCCAGGGCACCAAGCAGTGCTTCCTCTTCAATGTGAATGCGCCACAGCGTTGCGGCGCAGCAGGGCACAAAGATGGCCAGGAGCGATGCCCAATTCTGGTAACTCAGCCCGAAACCGAACACGGCCAGCAGGCTGCCCGCATAGCTCGGATGCCGAACGAAATGATACGGGCCGGAATCCACCAACTGATGATCAGCGGCAATGGCGACATTCACCGTGAAAAAGCGCCCCAGACGGACAATCGAATACCACCGCAGCGCCAGGCCAGCAATAAACACGCACGAGCTGAATCCAATTACCAGTTCCCGCCACGGCAGTTCGCACGATGGAAGCCGGTAGGCGGCCGCGATACCCAGCGCGATAGCCGCTAGGGTTACCAGCCAGGTAATCCCCATCGAATGGCGGTCCTTGGGCGTGGCATCGGGCTTGGACCGCTTCATCAGGTTCAGACAAAGCTCAGACATGCCCCAGAGCGGACCGAGAACTTGTGGCGAATATAGTTTCATCGCGTACTGCTGGCGAAAGAATCAGTCCATGCGCATCCGCTGTGAGTTGCGCAGCCACGAAGCCCGGAGCAGCGAATCTCCCGTAGGCCAAAAACAAAAGGGACGGCGGCTGTTGGCTGGAGCGAGCGGGTTAGCTTCCCATCGAGTCCTCATGGGGCTGGAACCTACGACGTGTCGCAAAGCCGAGTCAAGGGCGTTTGCTGCGTTCGGTCGGCGCGGAGCACCACCCCTACTCAGTTCAAAATCTGCGCCATCTGTAGCCAAGAAAACCGTGTTTAATTGGGAGGCCGAACTTCGGCTGTTCCATCCGTGGCTGCTATGGGAAGTCGAACTTCGACTCTGTGCCATCTGTGAAATCTGTAGCAAAAATTCCTCTCCTCCTTTCACTTTCCGGCAACGCTGGCTTTCACTACGGATTGCCTGCCCAATTGCACGAAATCTTTGACAGCGGGTCAGCTTTGAGTCACTGTCCGCCAACTTGCATGGATTTGATCCATCAATGGTTAGGATGTAAGAGTCAATAGATTTGCATGGGAAAGGCATTGATCATTGCGGAAAAGCCGTCCGTCGCCAGCGACATTGCCAAGGCATTGGGCGGTTTCAGGAAACAGGCTGACTACTACGAAAGCGAACAGTACGTGCTTTCGTCGGCGGTGGGCCACTTGCTCGAAATTTGCGTGCCTGACCAGTTTGAGGTCAAGCGCGGCAAGTGGACGTTTGCGCATCTGCCCGTGATCCCGCCGTATTTCGACCTGCGGCCGATTGAGAGAGCGGAGGCGCGCCTGAGGGTGCTGCTGAAGCTGATCAAACGACCGGATGTGACGGCACTGGTGAATGCGTGCGACGCGGGCCGGGAGGGGGAGTTGATTTTTCGATATATCGTCCAGTACTCGAAGGCCAAACACCCGATCAAACGGCTTTGGCTGCAGTCGATGACTCATGCGGCGATTCGGGAAGGGTTCGAGCACTTGCGCGATGACGTCACGATGCGGCCGCTGGCGGATGCGGCGGTATGCCGATCGGAATCGGACTGGCTGGTTGGCATCAATGGCACGCGGGCGATGACGGCTTTCAACTCGAAAACGGGCGGGTTTCATCTCACGACGGTTGGCCGGGTGCAGACGCCGACGCTGGCGATTCTGGTGGAACGCGAGGAGCGGATTAAGAATTTCGTTCCGAGGAATTATTGGGAAATTCACGGGACGTTCGGTGCGCAGAAAGGGGAATACCCGGGACGCTGGTTCGACGAGAAGTTCGCGAAGAAAGATGGAGATGCGGACCTCAGGCCGGAGCGGGTTTGGGATGTCGCGAGGGCGGAAGCCATTCGCGAGAAGTGCCAGGGTCGGCCCGGCATTGTCACCGAGGAAAGCAAGCCGACGACGCAACTCTCGCCGTTGCTGTATGACTTGACGAGCTTGCAGCGTGAGGCGAACGGGCGTTTCGGGTTTTCCGCCAAGACGACGCTGTCGCTGGCGCAGGCGCTTTACGAGAAGCATAAGGTGTTGACCTATCCGCGAACCGATGCCCGCGCTTTGCCGGAGGATTACCTCGACACGGTAAAGAAAACGCTGGGGATGCTGGGCGAGACCAGCTACGCCACGTTCGCGGACCAGGTTCTCAAAAATGGCTGGGTCAGGCCCAACAAGCGGATTTTCAACAATGCCAAGATTTCCGACCACTTCGCCATTATCCCGACCTCGCTTGCGCCGAAGCATCTGAATGAGCTGGAAGCGAAACTGTACGACATGGTCACGAAACGGTTTCTCGCCGTGTTTTATCCCGCAGCGGAGTTCTTGGTAACGACCCGGATCACGCGTGTCGAGGGCGAGCCGTTTAAGAGCGAAGGTAAGGTGATGGTGAACGCGGGTTGGCTGGCGGTCTACGGTAAGGAAGCGCAAGCGGATTCGGGTGAGGGTGGAGGCACGCTCGTGCCGGTCCAGCCCAACGAGACCGTCAAGACGATACAGGTCGAGGTGATTGCCAGCCAGACAAAACCGCCGCCGAGGTTCAACGAAGCCACGCTGCTGAGCGCGATGGAAGGTGCCGGCAAACTGGTTGAGGATGAAGAATTGCGCGAAGCGATGCAGGAGAAGGGGCTGGGAACGCCCGCCACACGGGCGCAGATCATCGAAGGCTTGATTTGGGAGAAGTATGTGTTGCGCAACGGACGGGAGCTGCAGGCAACCGCCAAGGCGTTTTCCTTGATAACCCTTCTGCGTGGTCTGGACATTCCCGAGCTCTCTTCACCGGAGCTGACGGGGAATTGGGAATTCAAGCTGCGGAGCATGGCGCGCGGCCAGATGAAACGCCCCGAGTTCATGAAAGAAATCGCCGATATGACGCGCGCGATTGTTGAGAAGGCCAAGCGCCATGAAAGCGACACCGTGCCGGGCGATTTCGGAACGTTGAAGGTGCCGTGCCCGAAGTGCGGCGGAGAGATTCATGAGAACTACAAAAAGTTCCAGTGCCAGAAGTGCGATTTCGGCTTGTGGAAAATCGTCGCGAGTCGTCAGCTTGAGATTCCCGAAGTGGAGGAGCTGATCAGCAGGGGCGTGGTTGGTCCGCTGCAAGGATTCCGCAGCAAAATGGGCAGGCCGTTTGCGGCGGTGATTAAGATGACGCCTGAGTTCAAGCCGGAATTCGATTTTGGCAATGAGGAAAAGATGGGTGAAAACGGCGCAGCGGCGCCGGTGGATTTCACAGGGAAGGAGCCGCTCGGCAAATGTCCGAAGTGCGGTGCCCAGGTGTTTGAAAGTGGCATGAGTTACATCTGCGAGAAAGCGACCGGCCCCGAGAAAACGTGCGATTTCCGCTCCGGCGCGATCATCCTGCAACAGCCGATTGACAGGGCTCAGATGGCAAAGCTGCTGAAGACCGGCAAAACGGATCTGCTGACGAAGTTTATCTCCAATAGAAATCACCGCGCCTTCAAGGCGTTCCTGGTCGTTGGCAAGGACGGCAAGATAGGGTTTGAATTTGCGCCGCGTGAAGTAAAACAGAAAGCCGGTGCCGCCAGGAAACCGAAAGAACCGGCGGTGAGGCTCGATTTCACGGGTCAGGAGGAGCTGGGCAAATGTCCGAAGTGCAACGGTCGCGTCTTCGAGACTGAGTCGGGGTATGTTTGTGAGCGGTCTCAGGCCGAAAAGCGTTCGTGCAAATTCAAGATTAGCAAAAGCATTTTGGAGCAGCCGATCGACCGCCTACAGGCGGCCAAACTTCTTGCGGAGAGCAAGACCGGGCTTCTCGAAAAGTTTATTTCGAAGGCAGGACGGCCTTTCTCAGCTTTCCTGGTAATGGATGACATGGGCAAGGTAACGTTTGACTTCCCGCCTAGGGAATCCGAGGCGGGGAAAAGCCACAGCGGCTGAGACCCTGAAGGGAGACTCCGTGGCGATGCCTGGAAACCCCGACCGACCGCCGAAGACGCAACCGCCAGCCGCTGATCCCTGGATCACGAAGTTTCTCCAGCATCTCGCCACGGACCGTGGCGCCTCGGGGTACACGCAACGTAACTACCGGCAGGCGTTGTTGGAATTCCTTCGCTGGCACCACGAGGAACGGCAACAGCCGCCTGCATGGGAGAAGCTCCAGCGGGATGAGTTCCGGGCTTATCTCCGTTTTTTGGGAAGACACAACCTCAGCCGGGCCGCGATTCAGCTTCGGTTCTGCGCATTGCGGACCTTCTACAAATTCTTGATTCGGAACGGGATTCTGGCGAGTTCACCGATCAAGAATCTCGCGCTGCCCAAGCCCGGCAAGCGGCTGCCGAAGTTCTTAACTGTGCAACAGATGGCAGATTTGCTTGCCGCCCCGCTTAAACTCCTGCCGCTGACTGGAGAGAAACACGAACCGCGGGGGTGCGCAAACGTTGCCTGCCAGCGTGACGTGGCGGTTCTTGAGACCATTTATTCATGTGGTCTGCGGATCAGTGAGCTCTGTGGACTGGTGGCTCAGGATATTGACTGGGGTGAGCAACTTGTCCGTGTGCGCGGCAAAGGAAAGAAGGAACGCCTTGTTCCCATTGGTGAACCTGCGCTGGTCGCGATTAAAAATTACTGGAATCTCCTTCCTCAGACCCCTCGCGGGGTATCTCCAGTTTTTTACGGGAGTTTGAAGAAGTTAAGACCGGTTTCGCCGCGAGGTCTCCAGCTCCGCCTCAAGAAGTACCTTATGCTTGCTCACCTCGACCCGCACCTGACGCCGCACAAATTGCGCCACAGTTATGCGACGCATCTACTGGACGCGGGCGCGGATTTGCGGAGTGTCCAGGAGCTTCTGGGGCATGCTCATCTGGTTACGACACAGGTTTACACTCATCTTACAACCGAACGGCTTAAACGGGCTTACGATGCTGCACATCCGAGAGCGTAAGCAGGCGGGAGAATAATCTGGCGGCGAAGCCGGTTTGCGAATATAGGTAAGCGTGGCGCTGAATTCTGTCTTGCCAAGCGTGGTGAAGCTGGGTTCAATGCCGCCTCGCGGCTGGCTGGGTAGCTCAGTTGGTAGAGCAGAGGACTGAAAATCCTTGTGTCGGCGGTTCAATTCCGCCCCCAGCCACCACCCCCATAAACTCCTTGTAAAACAAGGGTTTTCTGATTTTTAACGCTTCCCAAAACTCGCAAACGCATAACGAGCCCACAATGGTTCCTTGAGTTTCCTAGATTGTGCCTCGCTCAACCGCCATGGCATATCCCGAACGCAGAAGGACCCCAGATTCAACCCCGCCCGGCTTGGCCTTGCTCAAAAGTCCACGCCATCGAAAAGCCGGGGTCTTGGTAAATTCAAGCCCGGGTTCCGGAGCAGCCTCGGGTTGAACAACGCTTTTGTATTTCTGAGGATGAAAGAGGCCGTCTGTGAAAGGTAAGAGCTGGAGAATCCGGGAGTTTCAGCCGTGCCTATTTGCCGGCGATCTTAAACACGTAAAGAAGCAAGCCCATGATGCCCACACCAACAATGATGGTCACGATAATGAAGACCTCTTTTATCTTGTCTTCCTTCTTCGAGAAGCCGGTGCCTTTGGTGTAGAGCTTACCGAGGCTGGGACTCTGGCCGAGTTCGTCCGAGCTCACCCCGCGCGGTATCAATGTCGTGCGATCCAAAGGTTTTTTTGCGGGTCCGACAGGAGTTTCCGTTTCGAGCCGCATCTCAACCTGGCCAAGGCGGAGCACCTGCCCTGGCTTGATGACTCGTTCGGTAACTTCTTCGCCGTCGATGAACGTGCCGTTAGTGGAATGAAGATCACGGACAATCACCTCGCGGCCGCGTAACAGAATTTCGCAGTGATGGCTGGAAATGGATGGCTCGGAGATAGGGAAGGTGTTGTCGTCGGTACGGCCGATGGTAACCCTGTCCCCTTTTATTTCCTGTGTGAGACCAGTCATTCCCGCGGTGAGGACAACAAGTTTAGCCATAATTCACCTTAAGCAAGGCGATTATCCGCGCTCGCAAGTCGAAGTCAAGAACTTGAAAAGGACACAGTTCAGAATATTAGGCAACAGCTCCAACAGGAGTGCGATGCCGGATGCGAATCCGGTGGTTCCAGTGAGCAACGGGTTTGTGAACAGGGCTCAAGAACAGTTGTCACAAGGCTGTGTTCGCTTTAGTTTTCACTACGTTGAACGGATCATCAAGTTCTCAGGAAGCTGTCCCGGGACAGCTTTGCCTTGAATGCGGCCTTTGCTGCAATGGCGTAATCTTTGCCGACGTCAAACTGCGATCGGAGGATGATGCGGAACGATTGGGCATACTGGGCCTGTTTTTGCCGGGCGTTTCCGGCGGGCGGAAAGGGAAATCAAAGGCAAAAAGTCCTAGGTTGGGGCCTCGAAATCCGAGATTCCTGCAGCCATGCGCAGCGCTCGACGGATATCTTTGCCGCATTTACGAACAGCGACCGGCGCATTGCCGTCAGTTTGAATGTCTGTTGCTAAAGCGGGCAAAAGCTGGCCGCCTCCGGTCTCGCACTGCGTTAAACATTATTCGCATGGCTCGCAAACGGGCCGAAAAGGTCCAGCGTCTGCTGCTGGCGCTGGGCGATGAGACCAAGGAAATGGCTTTGAGTTCCCGATTTCGGCGAATGGCCAAACGGTTTGAGAGAAGCAACTTGGACAAGGAAACGGCAGATAGGTATGGTCAGCTTACCGTGGCGGTGCACGATCTTAACCTTCTTTTGAGCGAGGCGTTTTATCCTGAGTAACCGTGATTGGTTCCGGGATTGAGAGCGGTCAGGGTGGCGCATCCAGTCTCTCCTGGTTCATCGGTTTGGCTGGAGCATGCGATATACGTAAGCCGCCCGCTTCTTTCTTTCAGGCGGTTCGGGTGTTTCCAACTTGAAACCTGCGGGTTGAAACCTGAAACTTCCATGGTGCGCTGGAAAAGAATTACGCTGGTTGGCGTTGGTTTGCTGGGCGGTTCGTTGGGACTTGCCCTCAAACGACGCCGATTGGCTGAATCGGTGATTGGGCTTGTTCGTCGTGCGGCCAGCGTGGCGGAATGTGAAAGGGCGGGTGCGGTCGACAAGGCCACGCGCGACTTGCGGTCCGCAGTGGACGGAGCCGAGTTGCTCGTCCTCTGCACGCCTCTTGCCCAGATGCGGCCCCTTGTGTGGCAGATGCTTCCCTTGCTGAAGCCGGGGATGATCATCACTGATGTTGGCAGCGTTAAGGGCAGCGTGGTTAGTGAATTGGAATCGCTCGTGTCGCGGCGTGGCGCTCATTTTGTCGGCGGCCATCCGATAGCCGGCGCGGAGAAGACCGGAGTGGCGGCCGCCAGCGCCGATTTGTTTGTCAACACAGTGTGCGTCATAACGCCGACCACGAGGTCCGACAAGAATGCGGTGCGCAAGGTCGAACAGCTTTGGAAACTGGTGGGGGCCCGTCCGCTGAGGCTCACCCCGGAGGAGCACGATCGGTTCGTCAGCCGTTCCAGTCATCTGCCTCATGTGGTGGCGGCTGAGTTGGCGAATTTTGTCCTGGGCCGAAATCACCCGAAAGAACAAGCTACACTATGCGCCAATGGTTTTCGCGACACCACGCGGATAGCTTCTAGCTCGCCGGAGATGTGGCGCGACATTGCATTGGCCAATCGTAAAAACCTATTGAACTCCCTGGACGCATTCCTGGGCGACCTGGTGGTTTTCAGGCGCGCCTTGGCGGGTCGAAACGACGAAGCAATCACAAAGTTTTTTGAGAAAGCCAAACAGCGGCGCGACGAATGGTCAGGCAAGACGGGGTCCCCGTCGTCGGAATGATTAATTTGTGGCACGTGGCGTCTTTGCTGCCGCGTTAACCGCAACTGAACATGGCGCTACCACATCTTATCGAAATTGTTCCCCTCGGCATGCCGGTGCATGCGGAGATCACGGTGCCCGGTTCGAAAAGCATCACGAATCGGGCGTTAATCCTCGGGGCGCTTGGTGATGGCGAAACAACCTTGCGAGGCGCCCTCTGGAGCGAGGATACGCAGGTGATGGTTAACTGTCTCCAGGAGCTTGGGTATATCCTGAATGTTGCGCCGGATGCGAATGAAACCGGTAATCGGACGCTCACTATTTATGGCAAAGGCGCCCCGGTTCCTCGTGGGGGCACCGAAGAACAGCCGATGGAATTGTTCGTGGGGAATGCGGGGACGGCGGCACGGTTTCTGACAGCATTGGTTTGCCTGGGGCAAGGAGCGTACCGATTACACGGGACGCCGCGTATGCACGAGCGGCCGCAAGCAGCGTTGTTTGAAGCTTTGCGCGAGCTTGGGTACCGGATCGCCTCGCCCAACAATAAGTTGCCGGCGGTTATCCACGGAACAGGCCCGCATTCCGGTAAATGCGTGGTCAGCATCGGGCAGAGTTCACAATTCGCGTCGGCACTCATGCTCTGTGCCGGGCAGGGGGGCTGGCAGATTCAAGTCGTGGGCGAAAATATGGAAGAGTCACCCTACGTGAGGATGACGTCCGAGTTGATCAAGGTCTTTCCAGGCTCGGGTGGTCGGTTTCAGATTGAACCGGATGCTTCGAGCGGCAGCTATTTCTGGGCTGTTTCTGCGCTCCAGCTTTTACGGGAGCGTCAGCCGGCGGGAAGCCAGTCTCTCGCCATGGATGTTTTCAAACCGCCGGTCACTGTGGCTATGTGGCCGAAATCAGACTGGCAGCCAGACACGGCATTTCCCCGGTTTTTGCGGTTGCCGTTGTCCATCTCGCGCCGGGCTGATCTTGGCGACAGTATTATGACGGCGATTGTTATGGCGCCTTTCGCGTTGAAGCCCGTCCAATTTACCGACCTCGGGCGGCTTCGAATGCAGGAATGCGAGCGTGTTGTGGCTCTGCGCACAGAGCTAACCAAATGCGGCGCGAAGGTCGTTGAAGAGGGTGATACGCTGACGGTTTATCCTTCGGAACTTCACGGGGCAGGGATAGAGACCTACAACGACCACCGCATGGCCATGTGCTTTGCGATTCTGGGATTGAAAGTTCCAGGGATAAAGATCAAGAATCCATCCTGTGTGAAGAAAACATTCCCGAATTTTTTCCAAAAGCTGGCCGCAACGCCGCCGGGTGGTTTGGGGGCCGAAATTCTCAGCGGAACCACTGGCCGGGTTCTTAGTGGCGAGGACTTGTTTGCGGAATGACTTTCTAAAGGCAGGTGAGTCAGATAGATTGAAGTGGTTGGGCGTGGCGGGTGAGTGGGTTGGAACAGGTTGTCGCTGGCGAACCCGGGATTTGGCTTCTTAAACAACAAACAGTGCAGACGAAAATTAAAGAACCGATTGTAATTGCGATAGACGGCACAAGTGCCAGTGGCAAGAGCACGAACTCGAAACTCGTGGCGAGAGCGTTGGGCTTTGTGCACGTGGATACCGGCGCGATGTACCGCACGCTGGCCTGGCATTGCCTGCAACAGCATATTGACCCGCAGGATGCCCGGGCCGTGGCATATGCCTGTCGGCACTGGAAAACTTCCCTGTCCTGCGTTGACAGTCATGTCCGCCTTCTGGTCGGCGGCTATTATCCGGCCGAGGAAATCCGCACTGCCGGAGTCAGCGCTGCTGTGCCCCATGTTGCCGCCGTGCCGAACGTGCGGGATTGGATGAAGAAGAAGCAACGCGAGTGTATCAAGTTTGGGAACCTTGTCATGGAAGGGCGTGACATCGGCACGAATGTATTTCCCGAGACGGATTTCAAGTATTACCTGGATGCGGGCTTGGAAGAGCGTTCTCGCCGCCGGGCAGCCGAGGGGGTGCAGGAAAACCTCGCTGCGCGGGACTTGCGGGACAGCCAGCGTGCCGCTGCTCCCTTGATGATTGCCCTCGGCGCGCGGGTAATCAATAATTCGCAGATGACCTCTGAGCAGACCAGCGGGCTTATCATCGCGGATATCCGGAGGTGTCTTGCGGAACGCGAGGCGTCGCAGGGCAAAACCCGCAGGTAAGCGGTTGGATGAACGGCATTTTTCAATGCCTTTTCCGGCTTTTGTCCTGCGGCCCATGATTTCCAGCCCATGAACCCATTATATTTTCTTGGCTGGTGCTTTTACCGGGGGCTTTTCAGGCTTTTCTTTCGCTGGCGGGTTTACAACCCGGAGCGCGTTCCTCTGTCCGGAGGAATCATATTGGCCTCCAACCATGCCAGTTTTTTGGATCCGCCGCTGGTGGGCGCGGGGGTGCGGCGGGGGATCAATTACCTTGCTCGGGAGAGTTTGTTCCGGTTTCCCATCGTCGGTTGGGTCCTGCGGAATTGGAATTGTGTTCCGGTTGACCGTGAGGGCGGTGGCGCGGCGGGTTTGCGGGCAATCCTTGATCGGTTGCTGGCCGGTGGCGCTATAATTTTGTTTCCGGAAGGGACCCGGACCCATGACGGGAACTTGCAGCCCGCTAAGCCGGGCATTGGGCTGACTGTGATTAAATCCACGGCGCTGGTTGTGCCGGTCAGGGTGTTTGGAACCTTTGAGGCTTACGGCCGCCACCACAAGTTTCCGCGGCCGCTTAGAGTGATGGTGAAATATGGGAAACCAATGCGGTTTGAGAAACTCAGGGCGGAAGCGAAGGTGTGCGCGAAGCCGCGCCTCAAAGAGATTTATCAGCAGGTGGCCGATGAGATTATGGCGGCCATTGCCAGTTTGGAGCCGTGCCGGGATGATCCGCGGCTTCCGTGACGCGCGTTCGTTAAATGCCCAAATTGGCCAGTGCGTTGCTGATGGCGTTGACGATCTGAACGAGGCGGGGATGTGACTGCTCGAAGCCGGTGACTGAAGAGCCCAGTCCTTCCAGGGAGAGTTTCAATAACCGCGGATTTTGGTTGGACCGGGTGGCTTCATGAGCGGAAATTTCCGCAAATGCCGCGATGCTTTGGGCCTGTTCGCCGTGCGTCTTGGATAATTCGGCGACTTCTAATTTGAGCATGCCAACCAGTTGAAGCAGCTCGCGCCGGCGGCTCTCCTGGATCGTGTCAACTCCCTCAATTTTGGCTTCGATTTTTCCAATCGTGTCCTCGATCATGCTTTTACTCCTGATTATGAATTGAAGATAATGCTCGGTAGCGCTTGGGCAAGGCTGGAAATGCGGAGTCTAGGTGAGTTGCCCGGCCTTTTTCTCAGCCAGGAACGGTTCCACAAGTTTCCAGATTGTTGCCCGTATGTCATTGACCTCTCCGGTGCCATCGATTGGCCGCACACGTTGTGGGTCGGCGTCGGCGATGGCGTGATAACCCTTCGCCACGAGCTCAAAGAAGCTGCGATCCGCTTCTTCAATCCGGTCGCGCATGAAAGGCATCGTGGATTGTCGGGCCAAACGCCGATCTTCACTGACTTCATGGGGCACGAGCAGGAGCAAAGTCAAATCGGGCCTTGTGGAGCCGACGGCGAAATCGAGGATTTGCTGCACGAGCTTCAAATTCAGTTGCCGGCCGTAACCTTGGTAGGCAATGGTGGAATCATGGAAACGGTCGCATAATACAATTTCCCCTGCGGCCAGGGCGGGCCGGATCACTTCCCGAACCAACTGGGCGCGGCTGGCATTCATGAGGAGCAGCTCCGTTTCTGACATCATAGCGTGATTGGCGGCGCTGTGCTTGAGCGTGTGGCGGATCTCCTCGCCAATAGGCGTTCCGCCCGGCTCGCGGAACATCCGCACGCTTCGGCCCATGGACCGCAACCGGTCAGCTAACAGCGAAATCTGCGTCGATTTGCCGCTGCATTCGGTGCCCTCGAAAGTGATAAACAAGCCGTTCATTCAGATATTAATTTTTTTGACCCGCGCTCCTTTGGGAGTGTCTTCGATTACCCAGCCTTGGGCTTTCAGTTCGTCGCGAAGTGTGTCGGCGCGTTTAAACTCTTTGGCTTTGCGCGCCGCCTGGCGCGCTTCGAGAAGTGCCGTAATCTCGGATGGAACTTCCAGATCCTCGGGCGCGCCAACACCCGTCACGGAATCCAATTTCTTCCAGGCCGTCAACGCCGCTGCGGCCGCTGGGGCGTCCAGGGCATTTTCGGAGAGTTTCCGATTCGTGTCGCGAACCCATTCAAAAACCGCCCCCCATGCGCCGGAGATATTCAGGTCGTCATCCAGTGCCTCGGAGAACTGCTGGAGCAGTGGCGGGGCCGCGCCGGCGGTTGCGTTGCCGGCCAATTCGCGCAATTTCGTGAGACACTCGTCGAGCCTCTGCAACGACGTCCGGGCTGCCTGCAAACCTTCGAGTGTGAAGTTGAAGGTTTCGCGATAATGTGCGGTCAACAGCAGGTAACGAATCTCGCGGCCGGCAAACCCCTTCGCCAATAAATCACGCAAGGTAAAGAAATTACCCAGCGATTTGCTCATCTTCCGGCCTTCCACCAGCAGATGCGCGCCGTGCAGCCAATATTTGACGAAGTGTTGCCCCTTGGCCTGCCCCCCCGCGCCTTCGCTCTGGGCGATCTCATCTTCGTGATGTGGAAATATCAAATCCTCGCCGCCAAGGTGCAAGTCAAAGCTTGGCCCCAGAAAACTCATGCTCATCGCGCTGCATTCGATGTGCCAGCCAGGCCGGCCATCTCCCCACGGACTGGGCCAGAACACGGCGCCGTCTGCGGGCGTTTTTGCCTTCCAGAGTGCGAAATCGCCAATCGCTTCCTTCGCGTACTCATCGCTGCGGACCCTTTCTCCAATGCGCATTTCGTCGAAGTTCAATTTGACCAGTTGCCCGTATTCGCAGCCGCTGTCGCGGTATTTTTCGATGCTGAAGTAAACCGAGCCGTCCGGGGCTTTGTAAGCCAGGCCGCGCAAAACCAGCTTTTCAATCAACGCAATGATCTCGGGAATATGCTCGCTGGCGCGCGGGGTTTGGTGCGGCGCGCGGCAATTGAGCGTTTTCAAGTCCTCCATGAACGCAGCTTCGAATTTGCCGGTGAATTCCCTGAGCGGCATTTTCGTTTCGTGGACACGTTTGAGAATCTTGTCGTCCACGTCCGTGATGTTCATCACGTGCTGGACCGCCCAGCCTTTGAACTCGAGATACCGGCGGACGAGGTCGCCGAAGATGAACGTGCGCCAGTTGCCGATGTGCGCAAAGTCATAGACCGTTGGCCCGCAGCAATACATGCGGACTTTGTTTCCGTCCTGAGACAGCGGAACAAATTCCTGCACTGAGTGCGTTAATGTATTGAACAGTCGCAAGGCCATAGATGAACGCGCTGAAGATTAGAGCCGAGCCGTAGAAAGAAAAGGGTAAAGTCGGTTTGAGACGTAAACTTGTTGGAATTCGAAGTCGGACGCTCTGAAAAGAATGCAGTTTGAGACCGCGGCGACGGCGCGAAAGCCGGCTTCAACTCAGGATCAACGCGGATTCTCCGGCGCTTAATGAAATCCAGCTGCCTGCGGGTAACTGGCCAAGCCGATATTTGCCGATTCGCACGCGAAGCAGCCGCAAGGTCGGATGGCCGATCGCTGCGGTCATCCGCCGCACCTGTCGGTTTTTCCCTTCGACCAGCTCCAGTCCCAGCCAGCACGTTGGCACGGTCTTTCGAGAACGGATCGGCGGCTCCCGTGGTGGGATTTCGGGTTGCGGCTCCAAAATCCAGGCTTTGCTGGGCAGCGTTTTATGGCCTTGGATCACTATTCCCGCTTCGAGCTGGCGCAGGGCGACTGCGGTGGGGATTCTTTCGACCTGAACCCAGTATTCCCGCTCATGTGCGTGGCGCGGGTGAAGGAGGCGCTGATTAAGCTTCGGTTCGTCGCTTAGGAGGAGCAACCCTTCGGAATCCGCGTCCAGCCGGCCGATGGGGTAGACGCGCTCGGGGAAACCGAATTCAGCCAATGTGCGGTTTGTTGAAGCGTCGGACGTGAATCGGGAGAGCACGCCGAAGGGTTTGTTAAAGGCGATCAGCATTTCAACGGGGCGACAGGTGCGGGTTCCATTCTTCGGGCGCGTTGCGTGTTCTTCCATTCAGCAGCGTGAGGCGATGACCATGGTCTTTTCCGGCATCGTTGCCTGTGGCGGAAGTTCCTGGGCTGGCACATTCGCCCGCCACCATGTCTTGGCCTCCACCAGCGTCCAGGTTCCAGCCGAAACACAGCGTCCCAACGCTTCGTCCAGCGCTTCGGCAGTTGGCGGTCGCTGTTCCGGCAACTTTGCCAGGCATTGCATTAGGAGTTCCTCAAGGTCGGCGGAGCATGGCCGGTTGAGCCGTGCTGACGGGCGTGGCAATCTCGTGATAAGCTGTGCCAGCGTGCTTGTCCGGGCTTCTGTTTCGTCAGTGGTCACCATTAAAACTGGGTGTGCCTCTCGCTCTTGTCAACGGGGAGCATTCGCTCGGGCCGTTGTGCTCACCATGCCCGGGCATATTGATTCGGCGATGAGGCGAGCGTCGTGTGTCCGAGATTTTGGGCCGCGTGCAAGGGCCAATAAGGCTCGCGCAGGAATTCGCGCCCCAGCAGCACCACGTCTGCACGACCGTTGCGCACGATCTCGTCGGCATTGACTGGCGAAGTGATAAGACCAACCGCGGCGGTTAGGATGCCTGTCTCGCGCCGGATCCGTTCGGCGAAGGGAACCTGGTAGCTCGGCGCTGTGGGAATCCTAACATCCGACAGCAAGCCGCCCGAGCTGCAGTCAATGAGGTCCACTCCTTCAGCCTTTAAACGGCGCGCGAGTTCGATGCTCTGTTCGATATCCCACCCGCCCGGCGTCCAGTCGGTGCAAGACAGCCGGACGGCTAGCGGCAGGCGTTCCGGCCACACGGCCCGAACCGCGCGCGTGGTCTCCAGCAAAAAGCGCACACGATTATCATAGCTGCCACCGTAGCGGTCGGTCCGGTGGTTCGTGAGCGGCGAAAGAAATTCATGACTCAGGTACCCGTGCGCGGAATGTAATTCGAGCCATTCGCAACCTGCCGACAGTGCGCGCCTCGTCCCGGCAACAAACTCATTTTGCACACGGGCAATATCGGCCTCGGTCATCGCCCGGGGCGCTTTGGGCAATTCACCGCCGAAGGGCAGGGGGCTGGGAGCCAGCGTGGGCCATCCGCCGGCATTGTCCGCAAGATGGTTGTGTCCCTCCCAGGGACGGGCCGAGGAGGCTTTGCGGCCCGCGTGAGCGAGTTGGATGCCCGGCACTGCCCCATGCTGTCTGAGGAATCGGTTGATGCGCGCGATCGGTTCGATGTGCTTGTCCGCCCAAATGCCCGCATCTCCAGGGGTGATGCGGCCTTCCGGCGAAACGGCCGTGGCTTCGGCAATAATCAACCCGGCGCCGCCAACGGCGCGGGCGCCCAGGTGAACGAGGTGCCAATCGGTCGCCGCGCCATCGTCCGAAGAATACTGGCACATGGGCGATACGCCAATGCGGTTGCGGAGCCGGACGGACCGGACAATCAGCGGTTGGAACAGGTGCGGCTGGACACTCTTATTGTTCATAGTTGAGCAGGTTGAACCTCAGGCACAACTGCCGTCCGCGTCCGGCCATAAGCCATGCTGAAATGAAAATCAGGAGGCAGTTCTCGACTAATTTATGACAGATGAGCACTTCACCTGACCCGCAACCGCAATCAAATTTCACCGCGCAGAATGGGATGGCTTGGGCGGCGGCTATGACCAGGGCGCGCCTGAGCACTATCAAGGTGAATGGTATCAGCATCGCCGCCAGCATCAGGGCAGAGCCGCGCACAGCCACGCCGGCCAGGAGCAGTAAGCCGCAAAAGACCTCGAACCAGGGCAGGATCGCGGCAATCGAATTCAACAGAAAAGGGTTCGTTACCAGGTCGTACTGTCGCACCAGTTTGAGAAACTCGACGGGGTGGAGAGCCTTGTTGAGGCCCATATAAATAAAAACAGCGCCCAGCAGCCATCTTGCCAGCACGGCAACAATATCCGGAACGGGGCTCTTCCGGGATGGCTCGGGAGTCATCATTTCGGCGCACCTTTAAACTGGCCGCTGTGGCGCGGGCCAACTTCGACTGGATGACCGTTCGTGGTCCACTCGGCAATGCCGCCGCCATACACGAACAGCTTTTCCCCGGGTATTGCGGCATCTCTCAACATGTTCGCGGCAAACACGCTGTCTTCGCAATCACCGCCGTTGCAGTAAACGACGATTTGTTCGGCTGTCTGGCAAAGCTGCAGCACCGTGGCGATGTATTTCTCCGGGTGGTAATAATCAAACAGGCAAGCCCCTGGAATATGCCCATCGAGATAATGCTGTTCGTCGCGGGCGTCGATAAAAACGATAAGCTCCTGCCCATAACGGGGATCGGTAAAGAACTGTGACACTTGGTTGCTGTTCGCCAGGTGGATGCCCCGTTCCTGAAGCCGGGCGGCCAGAAGGTTGGCGGGCGAACTGGCGTTGGTGGCGGTCACGCCGCCTGCTGGGAAGTAATTTCGGGTGAGGTTGAGGCCGCGTGGTGAAAACCTGTTGGCCGCCAGGGCCACGACCGCGCCGATGACTGCGACAAACAGCCCTTCCAGTAAAACTTTTCTCGCCTGTGTGGATCCGTCCAAAACGCTCCCTATTGGCTGGGGAGGCCAACTGGTGCCGGCGGAGGCCTCGGAGCCGCCTGCGGCGGCTTGGGGACCACCGTGACCGGACGTGGAATCTGGATGATCGGCACCTTGATCAAGGGAAACTGGGGATGGTTTGATTTGATGCTAAACTCAAGAGGCTGGCCCGTGGGAAACTCAAACCCCTGCGGGAATGTCAGCAGCATCGTGAAGGAGTGCCCGGGGACTCCCTCTTTGACCTGGATATCCACGCCGGGTGCGTTTGCGGCGGGTTCGGATAATTTCAAAATGCTTGTGCCGTTATTAACGATGTTGATCGAGG
This sequence comes from uncultured Verrucomicrobiota bacterium, assembly GCA_903873945.1. Lineage (GTDB taxonomy): Bacteria > Verrucomicrobiota > Verrucomicrobiia > Limisphaerales > UBA8199 > CAIQQM01. The sequence goes on along the minus strand of CAIQQM010000251.1, from coordinate 11,667 downwards.
AAGTCACCGGGTTCGGCAGCGGGCCGGACATTAAAGAGAGCTGGGTCGGGGTCACGGTCAGTACCGGCTGCACGTTGGCGATGGCCGTGAGGCTTACGGTCGGCATGTTCGTGAAAGAAGTCTTCATTGTGATCTGTCCCTGGGTCGTGCCTGAAGACAAAGGTGGCCACGCCGTGATAATCAACTGAAACTCCTTGCCGGCCTGCACGGGCTTGAGTTCGGCCGTTAATGCCCGGTTGCTGCTCTCCGGGGCGGACAATGTCAGCGGCGCCTCGGTGTTGTTCACAATCCGCACAGTCATCGTGACGCTGTTTGTCGATTCTGCCGGAACGTTCAGGATCGCCTGCGGGGGAGTGATCTCAATGGCTTTCCAGATCGTTCCTTTGATCTGGAGCGCGAGATTCTGGCGTCCCTTGGCGTTGGAAGTGACGGTGACCTGTTTAAATACCGGCCCGTTGTAGTGAGTGCTGTTGAACTGGACGGGAATGACTCCCGTTTTGCCGGGTTCAACTTGGTGCGACCAGTCGCCGGCGGTCGTGCAGCCGCACTGTGGCTGCACGTTGTTCAGAACCAGCGTTTGGTCGCCTATGTTGGTGAAATAGTAAGTATGTTTGACAGAATCTCCGGCGCTGACCTTGCCGAAATCATATAGCTCCGAGTCAAACTGAATCTTCGGTCCCACACTGTTCGTGGCTGCGGCTGCGGTTGGAGCAGCGGTTGGGGCAGCTGGTGTCTGCTGGGCGGGGAGAGGGGCGGCCCCCATCGCCAGGACTGAAACAGTTATTACGAGTTCCTTCATGGTCGAGTTCATATGTTGCATCTTCTAATACAAAATGTCTCAGACGCTTGCCGTTGTGGAAAGTTCATTTTCGCTGGCGTGAGCCGAACCTTAATGTCGCCCAGCCAAAAAGTCAGACAATATTATCTCACCTCTCGTCAATCGTGAATCGCAAATCCGGCCCGCGACTGGTAAGGATCACTCCGTGCAACTAAAGTTGCCATTCATCTTCGCCCGGTCCCGACCGGCAGAAGCACACTCGCTTCTCGTTGGCGGACGGCGTGTTCCTGTCTCGATCGTGCGCAACCCTCGCGCCCGCCGTTACATCCTGCGGCTCCGTCCCGACGGCTCGGCCCGGGTCACTGTTCCCCGCGCCGGTTTAATCACCGAAGCCAAACGCTTTGCCGACCGCAACGCCAGCTGGCTGGAGAAACAACTCCAGCGACGCGCGACACAGCCTGCTTCGAACGCCCCTTGGGTTGCTGGAACCCAAATCCTGTTCCGCGGCGAACACGTTCTGCTCGAAGTCAGTCCAGCCGGAAAGACCAGCCATGTTCGTTTCAGCGCCGAAACGCTGAGCCTTGCGGATGCGACTGGCGACTTGCGTCCCGCGATCGAACGCCATCTCCGGCGGCTGGCTGTGTGCGAATTGCCTGCGCGTGTGTTTGAATTGGCTGCGTTCCACCAGTTTTCCGTCAAGCGTGTCATCGTGCGCAATCAGCGTTCGCGCTGGGGCTCTTGCTCACGCCGCGGCACCATTTCCCTCAACTGGCGCCTCGTTCAGGCCCCGCTCTTCGTCCGCGATTACATCCTCCTGCACGAACTCGTACATCTGCGGCAAATGAATCATTCCCACGGCTTCTGGCGCGAGGTCGCCCGGCTCTGCCCCGATTTCGCCCATGCCGAACGCTGGCTCAAACAGCACGCTCCCTTGCTCAGGTAAATCAACGGGGCCTTTTCGGGGACTTCCAAAACGGCGTCGGGAATGGTTCACCCTCGCGCCGACTCTCGTCCTCGGGAGACTGGCTGTTTATTAAGGTCCGGTGCATGAACTGATGGTCTGAGCCAACGCCGCGGAGCGTTGAAAGTATTCCCGATGCCGCTTGCACGGGCGCGCGGTGAGGAGGTATAACTGGAGCTGTCAAAGTGGAATAAACCAAAGGTCTTGTTATGTCAGGCTCCGTGCGTCAAACCATCAATACGAGTAATGTGCTGTCGGTGATTATGGGGGGCGGGCAGGGCAAGCGGCTGTTTCCGTTGACGAAGGAACGGGCCAAGCCGGCGGTGCCGTTGGCGGGAAAATACCGGCTGGTTGATATCCCGATCTCCAATTGCATCAACTCGGGTTTGCGGCGGATGTATTTGTTGACGCAATTCAACTCGGCGTCGCTGCATCGGCACATCTCGCAATCGTACAAATTCGACCATTTCTCGGGCGGGTTCGTGGAAATCCTGGCGGCGGAGCAGACGTATTCGAACGCGTCGTGGTATCAGGGGACGGCGGATGCGGTGCGGAAGAACATGGCGCATTTCATGAATAACGATTGGGATTACCTGCTCATCCTGAGCGGGGACCAGCTGTTCCGGATGGATTTTCGGCAAATCATCGGCGCGCACAAGGAGTCTGGGGCGGACATCACGGTGGCCACGATTCCAGTGGGCCGGGCCGAGATGCAGGCGTTTGGGATTATGCAAATTGGGTCGGATCGGCGGATCACGCGGTTCGTGGAAAAGCCGAAGGATGCGGCGGTGCAGGATTCGCTGAGGCTGTCGCCGGAATGGTTTGGGGCGCTGGGCATCAAGGACGGGCGGGAGTTGTTCCTGGCGTCGATGGGGATTTACGTGTTCAACCGGGATGTGATCTGTCGGTTGCTGGATAATAAGATGGCCGATTTCGGCAAGGATATCATCCCGCACGCGATCAAGGAGTCGCGGGTGTTCTCTTACATTTTCCAGGGGTATTGGGAAGACATCGGGACGATTCGGGCGTTCTTCGAGGCGAACCTGGACGTGACGAGCGAGCTGCCGCAGTTCAATTTCTTCGACATGGACGCGCCGATCTTCAGCCGTCCGCGCTTTCTGCCGGCGTCGAAAATCAACGGGGCGCAGATCGAGCATGCGGTGATTTCCGACGGGTGTATTCTGAACCGGGCGGTCATTACCAACAGCATCATGGGCCTGCGCAGCATCGTGGGGGCGGGGACGGTGTTGAACCGGACAATTCTGCTGGGCTGCGATTATTACGAGTCACTGGAGTCTATCCAGGAGCACGAGAAGGCAGGCAAGCCGCGCATCGGCATCGGGACGAATTGCCGCATCGAGAATGTCATCATCGACAAGAACGCGCGTATCGGGAACAACGTGGTGATTTCTCCGGCGGGTAAGCCCGACAAGGTGGACCATGCGAATTATTACATCCGTGACGGTATCGTGGTCATCCCCAAGAACGGAGTGATCCCGCACGGGATGGTGATTTAAGAGCCTTCCTGCGTCATTTACATTTGCGGCGGCCGCTGATAAAACAGTGGTGTGCTTAGCGATACTGCCATTTGGAAATCCCTGAACGCTTCCTGCCGGCTGACGCTCATCGCTGGTCCGTGCGTGGTCGAAAATGAAGATCTCTGCCTGAAGGTGGCCGCCGCGTTGCGAAAGACTTGCGAACGGCTGGGTATCTTCTACGTGTTCAAGGCTAGTTACGATAAGGCTAATCGTACGTCCGCAAGGTCATTCCGCGGCCCCGGGCTCGAGGTCGGGCTGGCGGCGCTGGCCAGGGTTCGGGCAAAGCTCGGGGTGCCCGTCCTGACCGATGTCCACACTGAAGCCCAGGCCGCGTCGGCGGCCGAGGTGGCGGACATTTTGCAGATCCCTGCTTTCCTTTGCCGCCAGACTGACCTGATTGCCGCTGCCGTTCGGACCGGCCGGATTGTGAATTTGAAGAAAGGGCAGTTCCTGTCGCCGACCGAGATGGGACAGGTGGTGGACAAGGCGAAAAGTGTGGGGTGTAAGAGGCTGATGCTGACCGAGCGTGGCTCGACTTTTGGCTATCACAACCTGGTGGCTGACATGCGTTCAATTCCGATTATGCGCCGGTTTGGTTTTCCGGTTATCTTCGATGCAACCCATTCGGTTCAGCTCCCGGGCGTGGCCGGGGACAGGTCGGGCGGGCAGCGTGAATTTGCGCCGGTGCTGGCGCGTTGTGCCCTGGTGGCGGGCGCGACCGGGATTTTTATCGAAACCCACCCTAGGCCGGAACGCGCCTTGAGCGATGGACCGAACATGATTCCGTTGGCTGAAATGCCGGCGCTCCTTGCCAGCCTGCTCAAGGTTTACTCCGCGGTTTCCTAAAATGACAAGCTCCAGCGTCCCGAGTCGGGGTCCCAATACTGAAGGCCGAAGGCTGTATCGCCGTCCGTCGGCCCTGTCCCTTCGCCCGCGGACAATCGATGTGGCGCTCAAGCGCATAAAATTGCTGTTGTGCGATGTGGATGGTGTGTTGACTGACGCATCGGTGTTTGTCGGCGGCGAGACGGAGATCAAGCAGTTCAACATTCACGACGGTTTGGGCCTCGTAACCCTTCGGCACGAAGGGATCAAGGTTGGGTGGGTTTCCAGCCGGCCGTCGGCAGCCACGGAGTGGCGAGCCCGGGAACTCAAGGTGGATTTTCTCCACCAGGAAAAAAGCAGCAAGGTTGCTGTCGTGGAACGTCTTATCGGGCAAACCGGGTTCGGCTGGAAGGAAATCTGTTACATGGGGGATGATATTGTCGATTTAGGAGTGCTCAAGCGCGTGGGGGTGGCCATTGCCGTCCCCAACGCGACCGCAGAGGCAAAAGCGGCGGCTGATTACGTGACGAAAGCTGCGGGCGGCCACGGTGCGGTGCGAGAGGTGGTCGAACTGATTCTGAAGGCGCAAGGCAAATGGGAAGGCGTGGTTCGTGAACACGAGGCTTGAATTTATGGCGAATCGTGGAGTGCAAGTCCTGTTTCTATTTGGGAGAGCCTGTTTGAAAATTCCGAGGGGTGCTGTTTTCGCAGAAAAGGTTGCATGGCGGGGCGCGATGGCGCTGGGGCTGGCTTTGTTCACGGCAATTTCCTTCGCGCAGCCGGTTGGCAAGGACGCCGTAAGAAAGTTCAGTGTTTCCCCCGAATATTACCCTCCGCCGCATGAAGCGCAGATGAAATCTCTCCTGCAGGGAGCTGAAGCCCAACCTCAACCGGGCGGGAAAGTGTTGATAACCCAGGCGAAACTGCAAACGTTCCAGGAGACTGGGCAGCGTGAGATGGTGGTGGAAGCTCCCCAATGTCTTTATGACATGAATGGGCGCTTTGTCGATTCGGCTGGACCGTTACAGGTGCGGACGGGTGATGGAAAAATTTCCATTGCGGGCGAAGGGTTCCTCTGGCTCCAGACTAATTCGAGCCTGGTCATATCCAACCGCGTTCACACGATCGTTCATCGGGGCTTGCTCGAAGCTCCATCTGCGGCTATGCCGACAAATGTTCCTGCGCGTGAGGGAGAGGACATTGATGTTTATTCCGACCAGTTCAACTACGCCGCCAGTACCGGTCTTGGCATTTACACCGGCAATGTTCGGGTGGCAGGCACGAACTTGAGCCTCACCAGCGGTAAACTGACGCTGGCAATCCCCGAAAGCCAGCGCCAGTTGCAGAGCATCACGGCGGAACAGTCGGTGGTCGGTGATTATGAAGGCATTCATGCGACGGGTGAGCGGGCGGTCTATTCGACTGACACGGGATTTATCCAGGTGACCGGTCATCCGACCTGGTTCACCGACCGAAGAGAAGGGAGCGGCGACGAGATTGTTATTGATCGCACAAACAGGATCCTGCGCGCGCGGGGGGATGCCTATTTAAAAATACCCGGCCAGGGCCTCGAAACATCCGGCTTCGTCCCCGGGAGCGGCCTGGCAACAAAGTCTCCTCCAGCCACCAACCAGTCCGTCGAAATCCGCTCGGATTATTACGAACTGCGGACCAACTGGGCGATTTTTCGCCGGGATGTGCAGGTCAGCGATCTTGCGGACGCTCAATTGAAGGGGACAATGATTTGCCGCGAAATGACGGTCGGGTTCTCGGGCACTAATGAGCTGCAACGGATGGTGGCCGAGGGCGACGTGGTCATGGAACAGGAAGGTCAGTGGTTCACTTCGGGCAGGGCGGTTTATACCGCCACAAACGGGCTGCTCGAATTGAACGACTACCCGGCATGGCAATCCGGTCTGCGCGGGGGAAACGGCGAATGGATCGTTGTTGATACCAGGGCAGGGGAGATGCTGGTGTACGGGAAGGCGTTCATGCTTTTGCCCGCCAGCGAGTTCGCCGAGACATCCACAATGGCGCCGGGCGCTGCCGGCACAACTAAAGCCAAACAGGGCGTTCAATTCGCCGAACTCTTTTCGAAGGAATACATTCTTAAACAGGACAACGCGCTATTCACTGGCGGCGTGCGCATTGACCATCCGCAGATGAAGTGGGTTTGCGAAAGAATGACCGCGCAACTGGCGTCTGCGGGACCGCAAAGCAGGCGCATTGTGGCCGAGCAGTCGGTCGCCTTCGATTTGGTCGATGAGAAAGGTCAAAAACTCCATGGCATTGGGAATAAAGCTGTTTACACTTATGGCGTCACAGGCGCGGCGACAAATGAGCTGCTTGTGCTGACAGGGAATCCAATGCTCGAAACGACCAATGGCACATTGAGAAATAGTGTTATTATCCTGGATCGCTTGAATAATAAGCTTCTCGCCCCGGGGAAATATGAGGTTTTGGGGCCGGCAGACACGGGCGTTACGAACCTGTTCCGGTTGCCGAATAAAAAATTGACCAGGTAACCAAAAAGAGAACCGCAATTGAGCGCAAACCAGTCAAATTCACTGTTAATAACCGCCGCAATCGGCGGCTTGCTGGCCACCGAAAAACTCGTCAAAGAGTATCGGCATCGCCGGGTGGTCGATGCGGTGTCTATCACGGTGGCCCCCGGCGAGATTGTCGGGTTGCTCGGGCCGAACGGGGCTGGGAAGACGACGACCTTCAACATGGTCGTGGGCTTAATCAAACCCGATGGCGGGGCGGTGAAGTTCCAGCAACGGGACATCACGCGCCTGCCGATGCATCGCCGCGCGCGATTGGGGATCGGTTACTTGACCCAGGAACCTTCAATCTTCCGCAAGCTGACCGTGGCGCAGAACATTCTGGCGATCCTGGAGACCTGCCGGATGGGCCGGGAGGAGCGCGCGGTGCGGCTGAAATACCTGCTCGACGAGCTGGACATGGCGCGGCTGGCCGGGAGCATGGCTTACACGCTGAGTGGCGGGGAGAAGCGGCGGCTGGAAATCACCCGGGCGCTGGTCACCAGCCCGAAACTATTGCTGCTGGACGAGCCCTTCAGCGGCATTGATCCCATTGCCGTTTACGAAGTGCAAAAAATTATCCGCCGCCTGAAAGAGCGCGGGCTGGGGATATTGATCACCGACCATAACGTGCGCGAGACGCTGAAGCTGGTGGATCGGGCCTACCTGATCCACAAGGGCGAAGTGGTCTATGAAGGCGCGGGGGAGCAGTTGGTCAACGACCCGAAAGCGCGGGAAATCTACCTCGGACCGGAGTTTAACCTGTGAACCGAAAGGGAGCCATGCAACGCGATGTCGTCACCGTCGAGAGGTTTTACACGCACCATGCCAGCGGACTGGATCTCAACCTGATCGCCGGGGCGAGCGGGCTCAAGCGCGTTATTCGCGAGCCGACCGTGAATCGGCCGGGTCTGATTGTCACTGGGTTCACGCGCTATTTCGCTTACAAGCGCCTTCAGGTTATCGGGAACGCGGAAGCGTATTATTTGAAGTCGCTTTCCCCGGAGGAGCGCTTGCGGCGCTACGAGACATTTTTTTCTTATCGGCTGCCGTGCGTGGTTTTTTCCCGCAACTTGCGGCCGGATAAATTATTCCTGAAGGCGGCTGAGCGGGCGCAGGTGCCGATTTTCCGCTCCTCGCTGGTGACGATGAAATTCATCAACCTGGCGACGCTGGCGCTGGAGATGATGTTCGCCCCGCGGGGCACCGAGATGGGGAGCATGGTGGATATTCTCGGCGTGGGGGTCATTTTACGGGGTGAAAGCGGAATCGGGAAAAGCGAGAGCGTCCTGGCGCTGATCGAACGCGGCTACAGCTTGGTGGCGGACGACATCACCAAAGTGACCTTGGTGGATGGCCGGGACGTGATCGGGACGAGCTCGGAAGTCACCCGCAATCACATGGAAGTGCGCGGCATCGGGATCATCAACGTCGCCGCCATGTTTGGCGTGAAAAGCATTCGCGTGGAACAACGCGTTGATCTCGTCATCACGCTGAAGGCGTGGAATGAAGTGGAAGACGTGGACCGGGTGGGGATCCAGCAGGAATTCGTCAAAATTCTCGGTGTTGACGTTCCCAACATTACCATCCCGGTGCGGCCGGGGCGTGACCTGGCCCGGTTGATCGAGGTGGCGGCTTTCCAAACCAAGCTCAAGTCCGTCGGTTACAACCCAGCGAAGGAATTGAACGACCGGCTGATTTCAAAAATGGCGGCGGCGGCGAAGCTGTAATGCCCGGGTGAATCCGGGCGGGCCTGTGGCGTGGCGTGATGCTGTCCCGGCAGGCGGAGCCGGTTTTATCAGACCTGAGAATTTGAGTGGCAAATCAACGGATCTTCGGTTATTTATGATGAGAGACCGATGACCGCGAAAAAGGCAATTGATAGCGACTCGACGATGACGAAAGACTTTCTGGTCTGCAACAAGCTGGGTATTCATGCCCGGCCGGCAGCCATGTTTGTCAAGACCGCCAATCGGTTTGCCTGCGATATTTTTGTGGAAAAGGACGGCGAGAAGGTCAACGGCAAGAGTATCATGGGCCTGATGATGCTGGCGGCCGGTCCCGGCAGCAAAGTCACCGTTCACGCCAATGGCCAGGATGCTTTGCAGGCCCTGGCCGAGCTTGAGACGCTCATCAAACGCAAGTTTGACGAGGAATGAGCCTATGGCCGCCGTGGAAATCGATGTTAAGTATGTCGCCCACCTTGCGCGGTTGTCGCTGTCCGCTGGGGAAGAGCAGAAGCTGGGCGCGCAACTGGGGAATATTCTGGGCTACATCGAAAAGCTGAAGGAAGTCGATGTCAGCGGCGTGGAGCCGACCGCGCACGCATTCCCGCTCGTGAACGTGACCCGGCTGGACGAAGTCCGCCCCTCGCTGTCGCACGAAGACGCGATGCGCAACGCGCCCGCCCAATCCAACGGCTTGTTCATCGTGCCGAAGATTGTCGAATAAGGGACGCTGGGTTTTTCGAAAAGGGAACCGCCCGGCATCGAATTTTCCACCTGTCGCCTTGCTGTTTTCCCGGGTCTCCCAGCTGACCGTTTCGAGGTTAGAAATAGTTGTTGCAACCCAAAGTCCGTTTGGTATATTCCGCGTTCCGTTTGCCCGGGAAAGCACGCCGGGAATAAATTTAAGAGCTAAATGCCGACAATCAATCAATTGGTACGTAAAGGCCGCAGGAAACTGAAGCATAAGTCCAAGTCCCCGGCCCTCGAAAACTCGCCTTACCGGCGGGGCGTTTGCATCCAGGTCATGACGCGCACCCCCAAAAAGCCGAATTCAGCGATGCGCAAGGTCGCGAAAGTTCGTCTGACGAACGGGTATGAAGTGATCGCCTATATCCCGGACGAAGGCCACAACCTGCAGGAACACTCGATTGTGCTGGTGCGTGGCGGTCGTGTGAAAGACCTGCCCGGTGTGCGTTACCATATTGTGCGCGGAACGCTCGATGCCGCCGGCGTGGAAAAGAGGCGTGTCAGCCGTTCCAAGTACGGTGTGAAACGGCCAAAAGAAGGCGCTAAGCCTGCGGCGCCAGCCGCAGCAGCCCCGGCCCCGGCTCCGGCTCCGGCGGCTTAAAGATTTTCAACGCTTTGCCGACTTTGACGATTTAACCAATTTAACTCTTGTAACGAACTCATGTCTAGACGACGACAAGCTACCAGGCGGCCGGTGCCCAGGGATGGAAAATTTAATAACGTGCTGGTTTCCCGGCTCGTAAATACGGTCATGCAGTGCGGCAAGAAGAGCGTGGCGCAACGGATTGTTTATGGCGCCATGGACGAGATCATTTCGAAGAATCCGGCATCCAATCCGCTGGAAGTGTTGCAGCGGGCTGTGGACAACGCCAAACCCAGGCTGGAAGTCAAAGCCCGGCGGGTTGGCGGGGCAACCTATCAGGTGCCGCTGGAGGTGCCGGCGGACCGGCAGTTCGCGCTGGCGCTGCGCTGGCTGGTGGATTTTGCCGACGCGCGCAAGGGCATCCCCATGAAGGAAGCTCTGGCGGCGGAGATTTTGGAGGCCTATCAGGGCCAGGGCAATGCGATCCGAAAACGCGACGAGGTGCACAAGATGGCCCAGGCCAACAAGGCTTTTGCCCATTTCCGCTGGTAGCATAATAGTATTTGAAGCGCCCCGATGGCCGAAACATTCCGGGGCGTTTTTATTCTCAACCTGAAAGTTTAGATGGAAGCAGTATTGCCAAAGACAAAAGCGACAAACGCCAAAGCGACGACCGCCAAAGGGCGGAGTTTGGCGAAGCGGCAGTACTCGATGGAGCGCACCCGCAACATCGGCATTGCCGCGCATATCGATGCCGGCAAGACGACCACCACCGAGCGCATCCTCTTTTACACCGGCCTCATCCACAAAATGGGTGATGTGGATGATGGCAATACCGTGACCGACTGGATGGAGCAGGAACGCGAGCGGGGAATCACCATTACTTCAGCCGCGACGACTTGTTACTGGACCCAAAAGGACGACGGCACTTACAAGGCGTTCCAAAGCTTGCCTCACCGCGTTAATATCATCGATACCCCGGGCCATGTGGATTTTACAGCCGAGGTCGAACGTTCCATGCGTGTGCTTGACGGGGCCGTTGCCGTTTTCTGCGGGGTTGCCGGCGTTCAGCCGCAATCGGAAACTGTCTGGCGGCAGGCCACCAAGTACAAAGTGCCCCGCATCGCTTTCGTTAACAAGATGGACCGCACCGGCGCCAATTTCGAAAACGCGCTGAGCGACATGCGGAAAAAACTCGGTGCCTACGCTTACCCGGTGTTCCTGCCGATAGGCAAGGAAGACAATTTCGAGGGTGTTATTGACGTTGTTAACCAAAAAGCGGTTGTCTATGACCCGGGTGACGACTCCGGGCTTAAATACAAAATCACCGAGATTCCGGCGGACCTGAAGGCAGGCGCCCAGGCCGCGCTGGCGGAATTGATCGATGGCGTTTCCAATAAAGACGACGAGGTCGCCACTCTTGTCATCGAGAACAAGCCCGTTACCGTGCAGGTTCTGAAAGCGGCGATCCGGCGCCTGACGTGCAAAATCGAGCTTGTTCCCGTGCTGTGCGGTTCAGCCTTCAAGAAACGCGGCGTGCAGCCCCTCGTTGACGCGGTTATTGATTATCTGCCCTCTCCGCTCGATGTCCCGCCTGCGGTTGGACTTGTGCCGGGAACGGAAAACAAGATCGAAGTTCACTCCGATGACGATGGCAAGTTCTGCTCCCTGGCCTTTAAACTTTGGACCGATCCGTATGTGGGCAAACTGGTTTTCTTCCGCGTTTACAGCGGCCAGCTTAGCAAGGGCGATGTGATCTACAATCCGCGGACGCGCAAACGCGAGCGGGTCAGCCGCGTCATGATGATTCAGGCCGACAAACGCATAGACGTGGAGACCACGTTTGCGGGCGATATCGCCGCTTTGGTGGGTTTGAAGAATATCACCACCGGCGATACCCTTTGCGATGAGGATTTCGAGGTTATGCTTGAACCACCGACCTTCCCGGAACCGGTTATTTCGATG
>CAIQQM010000250.1 GCA_903873945.1 uncultured Verrucomicrobiota bacterium | reverse complement strand
GCGCAACTCTGTCCATCCCTGGCTCCGGTCGGGCTTCGCCCTCCCTCCGCCAAGGATGGACAAAATCAGAACAAAAACATAACATCAACCAAGTGCTCTGACTAACTCATGGAGTGGTACAAAAAAGTGAACCCGGTCAACACTTTGCTAGTTATGCGGCGTGCGCCCGGCCAGACCCTTGTGAATTTGCCCATGAAAGTCGTGTTTCGCGACTTCCTTGACGGAGAGCTGGAGGGGTTGGGGTATGCTGACCGAAGCAAATTCATACGTGATGCTATCCGGGAAAAGTTAGTTGCCATGGGCAAGGATGTTCCTGTGGAATTTACATTGCCACCAGGCCGCGCTGGCAAGGGTGGTCGCCGCAAAACCGTTCACCCAACACGCACCCCTTTGGGTTTCGCTCGGAACGAACCGATTAATTCCGCCAAGGTGCGAGCCGCCAGCCAATTTGCCGTGGACAAAGTTCGCAGTCGGCACAAGCCCGCCGCCTAATGATGATTGCAATGGTTTCCAATTCCACTGCGGTGGCCAATGCTTCGGCCTCGGTCATATCACCAATCATTTCCTCGGCGATTTTTACCAAATCTTTCACTCAAACAAAAATGACGCTATCCCCATGAAAACCACCATCATCCTTCCCATTATTCTGGCCGCGCTACTATGCGGTTGCGTTTCTTATGGTCGTAAAATCGACCAGGCCAAGGTTGAGCAGATTAGGACCGGGGAAACCACCCGCGCCCAGGTTCTCCAGCTGATCGGATCGCCAGACCAGATCACCAGCACTGGCAACGGGGTTCTGCTATTTCAATATGCGTTTGTGCGTGCCACGCCCAAGGCGTCCACGTTCATTCCCGTCGTCGGAGCGTTTGCTGGTGGGGCAAATGTGCAAAACGAAATGGTTATGGTCACCTTCACCAACAATATTGTCAGCGCCATCACCAGCACCTGTGGGGGAAATGAAATGGGCACTGGCGCGAACGCCGCTAGTGGGGTCGACCTTCCAACCGTTACGAACGACAAACGTTTGCCGTGATTTTTAATTGAGCCCCGTTTTTTGACACGAAAATGGCGCGACTCTATTGTTCAAACTGCAAAAAGGAGTTCTATGGCGGGATTTGCCCCGCCTGTGGTGCTCTTGGTATTCGCCCCGTTAAGCATCAATCGCCAGCGGTTGGGTGTTTAGTGTTAGTGGTATTTTGCATTGTAATTTTCCTGGTTGTTCATTTTGGGTGTTCTTCATCCACGCCACCGCCCTCTCAGCGAGCCAAGCCAGCGGTCATTCATAAACTGCGGCCTGATCAATGGGAATTGGTCACGAATATGGAAAGCAAGGGTTGGATCGAGATCGACGCACCCCGGCATCGCGTATTCGTTGATACGGCTCTGTGGTTGGGAATGAATGCAAAATTAAAAGAAGACTTCACCTGCACAATGGCCGACGCCTGCGCAGAGCGTTCTCAGTCTGGGATCGAAAATGTCACCCTGATTGATAAACAGTCAGCTAGAAATCTGGCGACTTGGAAGGTGGATATGTGGGGCAGTCCCCAGTTCACCGTTTACTGATTTGAAACCGAGTGGGACCGGCTGCCGTACAAGCAACCGGCCCCTGACAAACGAACCATGAACCGATTAAGCTCTTATGGCCCATCTGCCGCCTCAAAACATACCGGCGTTTGAACCCTTTTCACAACGCAAAACCCTGTTCCTGCCGGCGCCTGGTCGCGTCGGCGTCCTGGTCGAAACCGTCAATGGTCGCCGGCGCTCCCGGAATAAAAAATTCACCTCTGCCGCAGCCGCTCTGGCCTGGTGTATCAAGCACCGTGGCAACCTCGTCTTTTTTTGTAATGACGACCCGGCCCAAAACTGACCCGGCATCCAATTGCTGGCCTGATACCGAAGCCCAAAAGCGGCGTTTTTCGCTTTGGCAAGCATCATCCACAAAAAATGTGTTTATTTTTGTGGTGATTTCGTGAATTCCGGCTACATTTTGGCATCCGATGGACCTAATCCTAACCAAACTAATTGACCAGTTAAACAGCAGCGTTTTCGTTTTGCTTGGAATGCTTGCGGTGAGCTTTTGGGCCGTATTCCGCGTGGCAAGGTTGATTGAACAATTTTCGCATCACAAAATTAAAATTGATCAGATTGATGGTTTGGCCGCAGAGATGATTAAGTTAACAGTGAAGGTTGACTTGATTTATCAAAATACCAATCCAAACAGACTTGTCGCGGCGCAAAGCCCGATCAGTATCACACCGTCCGGCTACGAAATTTCAACCAAAATAAACGCACCGCAAATTTTGGAGAAATATGTCGGGCAACTTTGCGACATGGTTGAGGAAACTGGCCCGAAGAACGCATACGACGTTCAAACCGCTTCGATGTCTGTGGCCAAAACTAAAATGATGGCGCTCCTCAATGCTGATGAGATTAACGCCATCAAAGCTGCGGCATATTCCAAAGGGCTTTTGGTTGAAGACATCATGTCCATTTTTGGAGTTTTGCTGCGGGATGTTGTTCTCAGGAAAAAGAACTTTCCGGTTGCGGATGTTGATAAATAGCACAGCCACGCTGCAACCGTCCCGCTACGTCGCTGCAATGCCGCCGGGTTGGTATAAGGATACTGGTTTTTTACACAGTATGCGGTCGGTCGGTTTTGGCGGTTCCACTACCCATTTCAAACATTACTCTGAAGGCTCATTTCGGGCGCTCCCTGACAAAACCGGATTATCCCTCGTAAGTCATTGGCACTTAGCCTCCTTCAGGCTCTTTTAGCCTATTTCAACCTTTTCTCTTGGTTGCGCCGCAAACGCATCGGCGGGAAAACGGGGCTTCCCCCGGCGGCCGGAATCCGCAACGTTTCAGTTCAGATCTGCCGCAAGGATACAGGTGGACGTCGGCGCCGGGGTTATCTTTTGAAAATTGCGGTGCAATTTATGCGGAGCCGAGAAGGCGATCTCATCGCACCGAAGAAAACAGTGATGACTTTTGGATTGCAGAGAGGATTGAATCTTTTTACAGTCGGAAAAAGGCCGCACGCGAAAGGACAGGCATTATGTATTTCGGTGTCGATTATCATCCCGAACAGTGGGTTTACCCGTACAGCGGGACACCCGAGAATCCAGAAGCAACCTGGGAACGTGACGCGGAACTAATGGCCAGCGCGGGCATTAATGTCGCCCGCATTGGTGAGTTTACCTGGGGTCTTTGCGAACCCGAGGAGGGTAAGTACGATTTTGCGTGGCTCATGCGAGTGATGGACGTTCTCGGAAAGGCCGGCATCAAGATCGTTCTGGCCACGCCGACGGCAGCGCCGCCAGTTTGGCTGGCGCGAAAGCACCCGGAAATTCTGCCCATCGACGAACACGGCCTGACCAAGCATGAGGGCACACGCCGGGCCGTTTGTCTTAACAGCGAGGTCTATTGGAACCATTCCAAGCGCATTGTGGAACAGATGGCCAAGGCCCTGGGCCGGCATCCGCAGCTCATCGCGTGGCAGATCGACAATAGTCTCGGCGGCAATTTTACGGAGGCATCTTTCAACGAAGACACGCGTCGTGACTGGCATGGCTGGCTGGAAGCCAAGTACGAAACGATCGGACGCTTGAATGAACTTATGGGGCTTCGGCACTGGGGCCAGGTGGTGTCGAGCTGGAATCAAGTGCCAATGCCGATGACGGCGCCGACGGTCCATAACCCGGCGTTGATTCTGGATTGGAACCGGTTCTGCAGCGACACCATAGTGCAGTTCGTCAAAATGCAAGCTGACGTGTTGCATGAGGTAACGCCGAAATGCCCAGTGACGACCAATTTGCGGCCGCTGCTCCACCGATTTGACCACTTCGATCTCGCCGAGGCAATCGACTTCGTCTCCATCGAAAGCACGGCGGCGATAAAGGCGAGGTCGTCAGAACTGGCTTGTGAAATTGACATGTTACGCTCACTGAAGAAAGCCAACGTGCGCGCGCCCGATGGCGACACGGGCTTTTGGGTGATGGAGCAAAAGGCCGGCAATGTCACCTGGCAGGACGTCAATTCGCTTGTACGTCCAAGCGTGCTGCGGATGTTCACCTATCAGCTGGTCTCGCGCGGCGCAACGGCGATTGTTTTCTTCCGGTGGCGCCAGCCCCGTTTCGGCACGGAAAAGTTTCATGGCGCGGTTTTGCCTCATAGCGGGCGCAGCGACGGACGCATATTCAAGGAGGTTTCCCAACTTGGCGATGAGATGCGGCTTCTGGCGCCCTCACTGAAAGGCACGCACGTAGTGGCAGACGCGTGCATCCTTTACAGCCATGATAATGAATGGGCGCTGCAGCAGCCGATGCAGCTGAACAAGTTTTTCAACCTACGCGAGCACATTCAGCTTTTCTACAACGCGCTTCATGACCGGAACATCTCGGTCGATTTCGCCCGACCGGCCGAAGACCTCTCACACTACAAGCTCGTGTTTGCGCCCTCGCTCTCCCTGCTCTCCGGCGGCGAGGCTGACCGGCTTAAACTCTACGTCCAAAACGGCGGCACGCTGGTTAGCACTTTCAACACCGGCCTAGTGGACGAGCATAACCTCGCTTCCGACACGGGGTATCCGCATGACATGACGGACCTGTTCGGTTTGGAAGTTATGGAATTTGACCAACTTCCTCCCGGCGAAGAGAACCATCTTACGTTCAAAGGCGCTTTTCCGACCAGCCATCTCCATCCCGCCCGGCTGTGGTGCGACATTATTGAACCGAAGGATTGCCAAATACTCGCGACCTATTCCAAAGACTTTTACGCGGGCCGTCCAGCGATGACGATCAACACCTTCGGGCTCGGGAAGGCCATTTATATCGGCACGCAAAGCCACCAGCATTTTTATAACGACCTCGTGACGTGGCTCCGCCAGCTATGCAACATCAACCCACTGCTCAAAGTTCCGGAAAACGTCGAAGTGAGTCTGCGCCAGAAAGGCGACGATCGGATTTATTTTCTGCTGAATCACCAGGGTTCGCCGGTGCGCATCCAGTTTTACAAGCCGATGCACGATTTTCTGACCGGCAATACTTTTTCCGGCAATTACGACCTGCCCCCGCATGGCGTGCTGGTGCTGGATGAACATGCCGCGCCCAAAGCGTGATTCCTTTTGTCTGGCGACCAATTTGCCCGGTGCGATTGAGCCGGCAGTAGAATTGCGTTTCCTGACCCCTGCAACCTTGTAATTCAAGTCTCCAATGGCTTTTCCCCCACCACGATATTATTCGCCGCCTCTGGGACATGGCGGCAAGACCCCCCGCCAACGCGTGATCGTCCAATGGCGGGGCATTGATCTCGCGCCTCTCGAAAAGGCGATGGTTTTGCACGCCAGACCTGTCAGCGCCGTCCTGCCTAATGTGCTCTCTGATTTGCGCATCGACAGCCGCCGCGCGGAAGCCGAAGTGGTAAAAGTGTGGAACAACCTGATTGATCCGAACATCGTCGCGCACGCGCAACCCGTGGGGCTGCGCAAGGGCACATTGTTTGTCACCGTTGACAGCAATGTGTGGCTTAGCGAAATCGTCCGCTACCGCCGAAAAGAGATTCTCGACCGTCTCCAGCACAGTTTTGGCCGGGAGCTTATCATGAAGATCTCGTTTCGGGTGGGGTAAACGCGGCAGGTTCTTTCCGTTCAGGCAAATCATAGCTTTGATTTAGAAGCACTATGGAACAGCACACCATTTTCTTCGGGTTGCTCCGCCGCCGGCATTGTCTGGCGCCCACGTGGCGCGGCTGCTTTTTGATGGTTTTAAGTTTTGCAGCGTTGTTGATCCTAGCCGCACATGAGGTACACCCTTTCCTGGCGGCTCAGGACCCCGTGCCAGGTGGAGTGCTTGTGGTTGAAGGTTGGGGTGCAGATTATGCGATGGAGGCAGCGATTGCCGAATTCAACCGCAATCATTACGACAAGGTGTTTGTCACGGGCGGGGTAATAGACCAAGGCGCCCCTCTGTGCGAATACAAGACTTACGCCGAACTTGGCGCCACCACGCTGGCAAAACTTGGTCTGAACACAAACGCCATCCAACCCGTGCCGGCCGCCTGGGTCCGCCAGGACCGAACTTACACGGCAGCGGCAACACTCAAGAAATGGCTGCGGCAGCATGAAATGTCACCGAAGAAATTGAACATCGTCAGTGTCGGGCCGCATGCGCGCCGCTCACGGCTGCTTTTCCAGAAGGCCTTTGGCAAAGATGTCCGCATCGGCGTCATGGCTGTTCCCGAGAAGGATTATGACCCTGCTCACTGGTGGCGTTCCAGCGCCGGCGTACGAGCAACCATCAGCGAGTTGCTGGCTTACGGCTATGCCCGACTGATCTTCAACAAGCCCGGATCGGAACCTGAATAAACCCCGTTAACCCTCAGGGAAGACGGAACCTGGCATTGGAGATCCCGATCCGGAAATACAGCCGTGACGCGAAGAGGTTTGACACGGCCCAATTGGCAAAACTGATGGCACATCAGCTTTGTCCCGACTCACGAAAACTACCGGAGCGGGCAAACTTATTCCAGAAAAGAACTCGTGGGGCGGCAACACTCATCCAAGCCTAAACCAGGACATTTTTAACGGCCTTGCCCAAATCCGCCACCGGACCTTTTTGCACATATTGATGCGCCCCCTCCTTCAACATTTCGAGGGTATGTTTGTCGTCATGGCTCAGCCCGGTGTACAGAATGATCGGCACAGCGCTATTATTTCGCTTCAAAAACTTCATGAGCATGAGGCCGCTTTCACCTTCCAGATCCAAATCCAAGATGATCAAACTCAGGTTACCCCCCTCTGCCATGACCATGGCCTCCGTTGCATCCTGGGCGGTCAGGACCTCGTATCCGGAATTTTGCAAATAGGCCCCCACCAATTTGCGACAAACCAGATCATCGTCCACAAACAGGATCTTCTTTCTCGCACCGGTCAACTTCTCGAGTGATACTTCCTCTTTCGTCTTGTCCGGTTCCTTGAGCGTCTCTTGCTTTACTCTGCGCCTAAGACGGTAGTGGCCATTGGAATTCGACTCAACTAATCTACTTTCGACCAAACTGGGAAACATTCGAACAGCCCATTCCGGGTCTTCCTGAAATCTCCTTTTGCCACCGGCGCGTTTGGCAATGTCCACCTGAGGCACCCATTGGTCACCCCAAGAGGCCAAGTAAGCGCAGATCTCCCTTTGGTCGGAGTCCAATCCGCTTAGGTCCGGTTCTTTTTCTTCCATCCCGATCATGTCTGATCCTTTCTCCAAAACCAACCAATCCAATTTCCCCTCCAACCCGCAATGGCTCGGTTTTATGACAGCAGGTTACTTGCCACTTTTGAGGTAAAAAGTGAGAAAACCATTGGAAACAAAGGGTGGTGCGCGATAGAGGGTTTGAACCTCTGACCCCTTCCGTGTCAAGGAAGTGCTCTACCACTGAGCTAACCGCGCAGACTGAAAGAACATGCTTCTTCTCCGGGCTTTGAACCGGCAACCCTCGGATCCGAAGATGACAAAGGCTCATTTATCGCCTTTGTTTGCGGGGGGAATTTTGCATATTCATTGGCAAAGTCAAGAGTGCGGTTTCGCGCGGATCCCTGCGGCAGCAAAGGCGTGGATTTAATTCGTTTTTCGGTCAGGAAGGCACTTACGCAAACCTCTTGATTTTAATGGCGCGTCCGGCAGGACTTGAACCTGCAACCTTCTGATCCGAAGTCAGAAGCTCTATCCAATTGAGCTACGGACGCACAACTCCTCGTGGATTGCCGACAATCCAACTGCCGTTTCTGTACGCTATCGTCCTCACAAGGCCAAAGTCAACGTTGCAATAATGGCCACAAGAAGTTGACCTCTACCCGAGAACCCGGTTCATACCGATCCGGGGTTATTTGAGCTGCAAATATACCCTGGTTCGGATCTGCTTCTGCGCGTTCCGGCTCCGGCTCAGTTGCGTGCGGGCATCTGGGCTCCGTGGCGGCTTTCCTGGTGGTGGCTTGTGCGTCTAGCGTTCTACGTGTTGCGCGTCCTGTATGTTTTCGGCGCTCTCATCTTCCTGCCTTGGCTCCTCTGCCTCCTCGGGTAGCAGCTGGCTGGAACAACAGCCAGCCGTATCGCTAACGTGGACGCAAGCGCCAAGCTTGAACGAAGCAAAACAAAGTGAGTCCCAATACAAACGCCAAAAACACAAGATGCTGCCGGGCTCCATCCCACCCGTGGTGTAACTGAATAAACAGCAACCCGCCCATGTTACAGGCCATACCCAAATACAGATAGACGCTTGCTTTCGAACCATGTCGGCGTTTTAGGGCCAGGATTTCTTGGCGCTTTTCACTAGTCATCGGCCCGGATTGCGCGTACGTGCGGTTTTCGATTTGCTGCTGCCGGAAGCTTTTATACGTTAAGAAAACACTGCCCAACGCCGGCAAGAATCCAACGACTGATCCAAAAAGCGTTCCGATTTTGGTAGCGGTGCCTGCTTTTGCAAGCGCGGCTCTCGCAGCCGCCGCTTTGGCCGAGGTCGAGACAATCGGCAGCGACGCCACCACGCCAAGAGTGAATGTTTGGCCCGGCGAAGTTTTTTCCAACGTACCTTCGACAAACGCGAGGACTTGTTGGTGCAATAGCTTTCGTCCGCGCGAAAGCCGTTGCTTCACGACGTCTTGGCTCAGTTCCAAATCTCGCGCGACGGCTTCAATGGACTGATGCTCGCGATAAAACAAAACTAACGGTTCGCGATAAATGTCCGGGATTCGTTCGAGTGAACGCCACAAAATCGCCTGCTCTTCGTTGCTGATCGCGCGCTCGATGGGCAAAGGCTCGGGCGATTGCGCCTCGGAGATGCCCTGGAGCGATTCCGCTTTGTGACTCGGCTCGCGTCCTTGTTTGCGAAGCCAGTTGTTGATGAGATTCCGCGCGATGCCGCAAAGCCACGCTCGCAATTTTTCAGGTTCGCGCAGATCGGCGAGCTACGCCCATGCAGTGACGAAGGTTTCCTGCGCAAGGTCTTCGCTGTGGCCCAAGCTGCCGGTTGCGCTGTAGGCCAGCGAACAGACGAGCGATTGATAGCGCGCGACGATTTGCCCGAAGGCATCGCGCTTTCCCGACAGGCTCTCGCTCACCAATTCGGCGTCACTAGAAACTTCAGCACTCACAACTCTGGTTGCCATCATATCGGCACATGAGTGGCAAGTGGAGAGGGAAAGGTGACACGAAATATTCCTACGGCAGAGACGCCCTCACCCATCAACCGGTAAAGTCACCTCGCTAACGCTCGACGAAACATCAGTTCGCGCTCCACTTGGCGGCCAATGCGGCACGCATCGTTGCGCGCTCAACAGAAACCACGAAGCGCCCCACGTCGTTGAGTTTCCATTATCGGATGCTCTCACCGCGCGCGGATGCTGACACTCATGCCCTTGGGGTGCCCACCGGCGAACCGTCTCAATCCTCCACGGGCACGACGAGGTTTTCCATGATGTAGTCTTTGCGTTCGGGGGTATTTTTGCCCATGTAGAAGCCAAGAATGCCCGCGGCATCGGGCTTGGGCGCGTACTCCACCTTGCTCAAGCGCATGCTTTCGCCAATGAACTGTTTGAACTCCGAGGGAGAGATTTCACCCAGGCCTTTAAACCGCGTGATTTCACAACTGTTACCCAGTTTCTTCGCGGCCTCGTCGCGCTCGGCTTCAGAATAGCAGTAAATCGTTTGCTCCCGGTTCCGCGCGCGGAACAGCGGTGTTTCCAGCACGAACAAATGTTCATCGTGCACAAGCTGGTCGAAGAAGCGAAAGAAATACGTGATGAGCAGATTGCGGATGTGCAACCCGTCCACGTCGGCATCGGTGGCGAGAATCACCTTTTCGTAACGGAGACCTTCGAGGTTATCCTCGACGTCCAGGGCGCGCATGAGGTTGTACAGCTCATCGTTCTTATAGACGATGTCGCGCTTAAGGTCCCACACGTTGAGCGGCTTGCCCTTGAGCACGAAAATGGCCTGAGTTTCCACGTCCCGGCAACTCACGATCGAGCCGGCGGCGGATTGCCCTTCAGTGATGAAAATCATCGAACCCTTGCCCTTGCCTTTTTCCTTGTTGAAATGGGTTTTGCAATCCTTTAGCTGCGGGATACGGATCGTGATGGCTTTGGCGCGTTCGCGGGCCAGTTTTTTCACTTCCTGCAACTCTTTGCGGAGCTGCCGAGTATCCTGGACTTTGGCCACAATCTTCTCGGCGATTTCCTTGTTTCGATTGAAGAAGTGCAACAGCTCTTCGCGGACCCGGTTGACCAGATCGGCGCGAATTTCCGTGTTGCCGAGCTTATTCTTTGTCTGGGATTCGAAGACCGGGTCCTTGAGCCGAATCGCGACCGCGCCGACCATGCTCTCCCGCACGTCGTCGCCGTCGAACTTCTCATGGCCGTACTCATTCACCGCCTTGAGCAACCCTTCGCGAAACGCGCTGAGATGAGTGCCGCCATCGGCGGTGTACTGGCCATTCACGAATGAGTAGAACGTTTCCCCGTAGCGGCTGTTGCTGTGCGTGAAACAAAATTCGAGTGTTTTTTCCGCGTAATGAAGCGGCGGGTAAATCGGCTCGCTGCCATCCGCCTCCAGATCTTCCATGACCAGATCGAGGAGGCCGTTTCGCGACTGAAAAGTCTTGCCGTTGAATACCAGCTTGAGGCCGCTGTTCAGGTAACTGTAATGCCTCAACCGTCTCTCAACATGCTCAGGAAGGAATTTGATTTCCTTAAAAATATCCGGGTCGGGCACGAAGCGGATCATTGTCCCGTCCGGTTCCTTTTCAGACTTAGCCTTTTTCTCGTTCTTAAGCTTCCCCTGCCTGAAGGCGGCTTCGACCACCTCGCCTTCGCGAAAGCTGCGCACGAGAAACTCCTTCGAAAGCGCGTTGACCGCTTTGGTCCCAACCCCGTTCAGCCCGACGCTGAACTGAAACACGTCATCGTTGTATTTTGCGCCGGTGTTAATTTTCGACACGCAATCCACAACCTTGCCGAGCGGAATGCCGCGCCCGAAATCCCTCACGGTGACCGCCTTGTCATCAATGGCGATCTGGACCTCCTTGCCATAGCCCATGATGAACTCGTCTATGGCGTTGTCTATGACCTCCTTAAGCAAGATATAGCAGCCGTCATCGTAGTGCGAACCGTCGCCCACCCGCCCGATGTACATTCCCGTCCGCAACCGGATATGTTCCAGGGAGGAAAGTGTCTTGATCTTGCTTTCGTCGTAAACGTGTTTCTTGTTCTCTGCCATATTTCAAGGTGCTAAATATCAAAGATGAATCTCCAGCCCGATTGGTGATGGTGTCCTTGCGGGTCGTTGCGTCAAACTGTTTTTTCACTGATGCGATGATAAAGCGCGACTTGTGCTTGACCAAACTTCAACAACCCCTTCTACGATTTGCGTTCTTTCAGGTTTCAGGCCCGGGGAAGACCCGCTAACTTGTCGCCATGGTTAAGAAGTTGTTCCTGCTGGATGGCATGGCTTTGGTTTATCGGGCGCACTTCGCGTTCGTCAGCCGGCCAATCCTCACGTCGAAAGGCGTCAACACTTCCGCACTTTACGGGTTTACTCAAACACTGCTCGAGATCCTTAACAAACAGCAGCCCACGCACATCGCAGTGGCCTTCGATACCCGGGCCCCGACTCACCGGCATGTCGAATTCGCCGAATACAAAGCGACGCGCCAGGCGATGCCCGAAGACCTCAGCAAAGCGCTGCCCCATGTGCGCCGCATGATTGAGGCGTTTAACATCCCCGGACTTGAGTGTGATGGGTACGAGGCTGATGACATCATCGGGACGCTTGTGCAGCGCGCGGAAAAAGAAGGCTTCCAGTCTTACATGGTCACATCCGACAAGGATTTCGGCCAGCTCATCACGGAAAATACATTTGTCTTTAAACCACCGCGCATGGGTGAGGGGGCGGAGATTATCGGCCTGCCCGAGGTCCGGGCGCGCTGGGGGGTACAGCAGCCCAATCAAGTCGTGGATGTGCTCGCACTTATGGGAGACGCGTCCGACAACATTCCCGGCGTCCCTGGCATCGGGGAGAAAACCGCGGTAAAACTTATCGCCCAATATCAGAGCCTGGACAATTTGCTGGCCCATTCGGGGGAGCTGACCAGCCGGGTCAAGGAAGGGCTCGAAAAGCACCGGGAGCTGGCACTGCTCTCAAAACGCCTGGCAACGATCGTCCGTGATGCGCCATGTCCTGTCGAGTTCGATCTGCTTAAAGTCCAGCCATTCGATGAAGAGAAGCTGAAGGCCCTGCTGATTGAGTTCGAGTTTAACTCCATTGGCCGACGCTTGTTCGGGGAAGATTTTAAAGCCGGGCGCGGGTTTTCGCCGTCACCGGCCCCACCAGCCCGGGCCGCCAAGTCCTCATCCGCTTCCGGAAGCGATGGGGTCGAGGACCTTGTGCTCGTGGCGGACGACGAGGAACCGGTTGTTGAAGAACAGCCGCCCGTTGTTGCCAACCTAAAAACCATCACGGACGTCCGACACAAATACCACCTGGTAACATCGGCCGCGCAACGCGCGGAGCTGGTCAGGACGTTGCAGAGCAAGACTTCCTTTTGTTTCGATACGGAAACCACCAGCGTCGAACCCAAGGCGGCGCGCCTGGTCGGGATAGCTTTCTGCTTTGCCCCACATACGGGCTATTACGTCCCGGTGCCCCAAGACACCGCGGAAGCGAAACGGATTCTCGACGAATTCCGGCCTGTGCTTGAATCCGACCGTATCGAAAAAGTCGGGCACAACCTCAAGTTCGACCTAAGCGTGCTCAAGTGGCAGGGCGTTTCAGTACGCGGAAGGCTTTTCGACACAATGATTGCCCACAGCCTCATCGAGCCGGAGATGCGGCATGGGATGGATTACCTGTCCGAGGTTTACCTGGGCTACACGCCCGTGCCGATCACCAAACTTATCGGCGATGCGAAGGCGGAGCAACTGAACATGGCCGATGTGCCGATTGAGAGAGTTGCCGAGTACTCCGCCGAGGATGCCGATGTGACATGGCAGCTCCGCGCGACGTTGGAGCCGTTGCTGAAAGAGAAAGGCCAGGAGCGCGTCTTCTACGAGATCGAGTCGCCACTCATCGCCGTGCTGGCGAACATGGAATTCGAGGGCATCAAGGTTGACGCCGCGGCGCTCGCTGAGTTTGCCGCCCAGCTCTCGAAGGAGATCAAGGAGGCGGAGAAGACCATCTACCGGCTGGCCGGGACCACCTTCAACCTGAACTCACCGCGCCAGTTGGGCCAGATCCTGTTTGATATCCTAAAGATTTCCGCGGGCGCGAAGAAAACCAAGACAGGACAGTACGCGACCGACGAACAAACACTCGCCATGCTGGCGTCCGATCACGAGATCGTCCAGCGGCTGCTCGAATACCGCACTGCATCCAAGTTAAAATCCACCTACGCTGACGCTCTACCGCTCGCGATTTGGCCCCCAACCGGCCGCGTTCACACCACCTTCAACCAGATGATGACCACGACCGGCCGTTTAAGCTCGCAGAACCCGAACCTGCAGAATATTCCCATTCGCACGGAGCGCGGCCAGGAAATCCGCAAAGCCTTCGTCCCGCGCA
Source organism: uncultured Verrucomicrobiota bacterium (assembly GCA_903873945.1). Classification (GTDB taxonomy): domain Bacteria; phylum Verrucomicrobiota; class Verrucomicrobiia; order Limisphaerales; family UBA8199; genus CAIQQM01. The sequence goes on along the minus strand of CAIQQM010000250.1, from coordinate 36,198 downwards.
ACGGCGGGTATTTGCTGCTCTCGGCGGATTATTCGCAGATTGAGCTGCGCATCATCGCTGCCCTAAGCCGCGAGGCCGGGCTGCTCGAAGCCTTCAGAACCGGCGCCGATGTCCATACCGCCACCGCCGCGAAGGTCTATGGAATTTTCCCCGACATGGTCACGCCCGAGATGCGGCGCAAGGCTAAGATGGTGAACTATGGCATCGCGTACGGCATTTCGGCATTTGGTCTGGCTCAGCGCCTGGCTATTCCGCGCAAGGAAGCGGTTGAAATCATCAACGAATACTTCAAGCAATTTCCCGGCATCCGCCGGTACATGGACGACACCATTGCCTTCGCGCGGGAGCATGGTTACGTGGAAACCGTGACTGGCCGCCGCCGGTATATCCGCGACATTCGGTCCCTGAACAACACCGTGCGGGGCGGCGCCGAACGCAACGCCATCAACGCCCCCATCCAAGGCACCGCCGCTGACATGATCAAAATCGCCATGATTAACATCCAGCGCGAGCTGCTCCGGCGGAACCTGAAGACCCGGATGCTTCTCCAGGTCCATGATGAACTCGTGTTCGATCTCCACCGGCTGGAACAGAAAGAGGTCATGCCGATGGTGGAAGAGAAAATGAAGGCCGCCATTCCGCTGGATGTGCCCGTGGAAGTGGAGATGGGCGTCGGCGAAAACTGGCTCGAAGCGCATTGAGGCATCCCTCCCGGATCCTGGATGTTGGTTTTTGGAGGCAAGGGCAAGCGGGTGGAGACCCGTCGTGGAGGGCGGAGGGACGCAAAACACTTTTCGAATGCAGTACAGGATTGACACATGCAGCGGGGAGAGTATGGCTAAGAGCCAGGGTAAAGCGTTCAGTACGAACGAGCATTAATTCCTACAAACAGGTGGCCGGATGAAAAAGAACAGGCATTTCTCCTGGACCCGGAACGGCAGGGTAACAGCTTCGATTAGTCTTCTGGCACTGCTCCTGCCGGGTTCCGGGTGCGGCGCGCGTTCAGGCGAACCTGCCACGAGCCCCCGGCTTACAAACCACACCACCCGGGCCGTTGCTTCACCCGACCCGCAACGGGTTCGGGCGGCTGCTGTCGCGGGGCTATTTTATCCATCCGATGGGCAGGCTCTTTCAAAAGCCGTCGACGGCCTGCTGGACAGGGCCCCCGGCCATTATATCCCTCGCCTGAAAGGCCTGGTGTGTCCTCACGCGGGTTATGCCTACTCGGGACGCACCGCCGCCGCCGCTTACAAGTTGCTGGCCGGGCGGGACATCCAAACGGTCATAATCATGGGACCCAGCCATTATGCCATTTTCCAGGGCGCGTCTATTCCCAACGCCAACGCCTTCCGAACCCCGCTTGGGCTGGTTCCGGTTTCGGAGAAGTCCAAAGCGCTGAGTTCAGTTTCACCCTTCGTGCTGGAACCACGGTGTCCGGTCGAGCGACCTCCATTTTGGCAACAGTCGCCAAAGCCTGCGCCCGAACCCGGCCAGGACACGCCTGAGACCTGGGAGCATTCTGTCGAGGTCCAGCTTCCTTTTCTCCAAAGAAGTTTAAAAGACTTTAAAATCCTCCCCATCTTGTTTGGGGATACAAGTCCGGACGAAGCCGCCCGCGCCCTGACCGCCGTCATAGACGACAAAACAATTATTGTCGCCAGCTCGGACCTGAGTCATTATCACCCGTACGATGTCGCAAAGGAACTGGATGGCCGCTGTGTCAAAGCCATTTGCGACCTTGACATCGAGCAGGTCAAAACCCAGGAAGCCTGCGGTAAATTGCCGATTCTTACGTTGATGCGCTTGGCTTGGCTCAAAGGCTGGAAGGCCCGCTTGTTGGACTGCCGCAACAGCGGCGATGTCACCGGCGAAAAGGACCGCGTTGTCGGCTATACAGCGGTGGCGTTTTACGATCCGGCAAACCAGAACTATTCTGCGGAGGAGAGAAGGTTTCTGCTCGAACTGGCTCGCCGGACACTCAAAAGCGTCGCGACCAATGGCGATTTGCCTGATGTCCAGAGCGGGAGCGTGGCCGCAAAACTGGCGGAAAAGAAAGCCTGCTTCGTGACGCTAACCGCCGATGGCGCGTTGCGCGGCTGCATCGGTCATATTCTCCCGCAGGAATCCCTCTATAAAGCCGTCATGGACAACGCCTGCAGTGCCGCGTTGCGTGACCCGCGCTTCCTCCCTGTCCGCCCCGACGAAGTGGATAAAATCAAAATCGAAATCAGCGTTTTGACTGAGCCGAAGCCATTACAGTTTAGTTCGCCGGAGGACCTTTTGAGCAAACTCCGGCCTTACGAAGACGGCGTGGTGCTGCGTGTCGGCCCCGGCATGGCAACCTTTCTGCCCCAGGTTTGGGCGCAGCTTCCGGATAAAGTCCAATTTCTAAACCATCTTTCGCAGAAGGCCGGCTGCGAACCTTCCGCCTGGCGCGGCAAGGACACCTCGGTTTCCATCTACCGCGTTGAATCGTTCGAGGAGGACTAAGTTCCGAAACTCGGCTTTTGAATTGGCATGCCCGTCCACAAACAGGTGGCGCCCCTGCAGCAAAACGGACGGATTCTGGTGCTTGTCGCCGTCGGCGCGCTTGGCGTCTCCTGTGTTATGACCCAGCTCGCGCTGATGCGCGAACTGCTGGCCGCTTTCTCCGGAAACGAAATGGTTTTTGGCATAGTGCTGGGTCTGTGGCTCTTGTTGATGGGCATCGGGACCTGGCTTGGCCGCGTCTCGGAACGAATCCGCGCCCAGTTGTCCATCCTGGCAATTCTCCAAATCCTCGTTGCCGTTCTGCCTTTGCTCCAGGTTTTTCTTTTGCGCGCCTTGCGCAATCTTGTCTTTATTCGCGGAGCTGCGGTTGGCGCCGGTCAAACCATGGCCGGCGTCTCTTTCCTGCTGCTGCCTTATTGTCTCCCGGCCGGCTTCGCTTTGACGCTGTCGTGTTCGATTCTGGCGCGCCGGGAAGGTTCCGCCGGAATTGGGCGCGCCTACGTCGCCGACAGCATTGGCAGCATAATCGGAGGAATTGTTTTCAGCTTTGTGCTTGTCCGGTTCCTTGACCACAGCTCCATCCTACTCTGGCCCGCTTTCTTGAACCTCGGGGTCGCCTGTGCCACCGGCTTTCTTTGCGGGCGGCGCTCACTTTCGCTGCTTGCCTCGGTTTTGGGCGCCGGGCTTCTTGCGCTGATGGTTTTCGCCGACCTTGACGGCATTTCAACCGGCTTGCAGTACCCGCGGCAGCGGATTGTTGCCCGGGCGAACTCTCCCTACGGAAAACTCGTCATCACCGAGTCCGACGGCCAATTCGATTTCTTCGAAAACGGCCTTCCGGCCATTTCGACACGCGATGACCAACATGTTGAGGAGGTTGTGCATTATGCAATGTCGCAACGGCCTGATGCCCGCAAAGTACTGCTCGTCTCCGGCGGCATCTCCGGCACCGCCAGGGAAATCCTCAAATACAATGTCGCCCGCGTCGATTATGTCGAGCTGGACCCCGCGATTTTGGAGTTCGGCAGAAAATATCTTCCGGAAAACCTGGCTGACAGCCGCATCCGAATCATCAATGGCGATGGACGTTTGTTCATCAAGAAGACCCTGGATAAGTATGACGTGGTTATTATCGATGTTCCGGCGCCGTCCACTGCCCTGCTCAACCGGTTCTACACCGTCGAATTCCTGGCGGATGTCAAACGCGCGCTCGTCAGTGATGGAGTGGTGTCTTTTTCGCTCGGTCGATATGAAAATTATGTCAGCCGGGAGATGACGCGCATACTGTCCTCCGCCCGGTTGTCATCAAATCAATCCTTCCGCAACATCCTGGCAATTCCCGGCAGCCGCATCTTTTTCCTCGCCTCGGACGGCCCGCTGTTCAGCGACATCGCGGCGCGCATCGAACAGCGCGGGATTAAAACCAGACTGGTCAATCATCATTACCTCGACGCGATGATGACACCCGACCGCATGGCAGACCTGGCCCATGCCGCGGCGCAACCGGTGCCGCTCAACCAGAACTTCAGCCCGGTTCTCTATTACTATTACCTCCGCCACTGGATGAGCCAATTCGATTTCAGCTTCGGGCCGCTGCAAGCGGCGCTGCTTCTTCTGCTGGGTTTCTACATCGCCCGGTTGCGCGGCAGCGCCCTTGTCCTGTTTGCTTCGGGCTTTGCCGCTTCCGCTTTGGAGGTTGTCCTCCTCCTGGCCTTCCAGGTCCTTTGCGGATCGGTCTATCATCAGGTTGGCATCATCGTGACGGTCTTTATGATCGGGTTGGCTCTCGGGGCACTGGCAGCCAACCGCCTCTTCAACCCCGTCGGAGATGGTGGCTCCGTCCTGGTTTCCCCTTCTACGCAGGAAAACACGGGGCTGCGCGACCCGGTTTCAGAGAGGGTATTGCCGGTCCACCGAATGATTTTGGCTCTCCTGGCGTGCGCGCTCACTGCTTATGCAATCCTTCTCCCACTTTTGCTTCCCTGGTTGAATCGGATGGGTGGCAGCGACGCCTCGCTCCTCGCGCTCAAAGTGCTCATCAGCGTTCTCACCCTGGTCCTCGCTTTTGTTGTGGGGATGCAGTTTCCACTGGCCAACCGGGTTGAATTCGATGGCACTGGCGCGGGCGCTTCCAAACTTTATGCGGCGGATTTTGTTGGGGCGTCTCTTGGCGCCTTGCTGGCCTGCACGTTCCTGATTCCGCTGCTCGGCGTAGCGGGCGTCTGCTGGCTGGCGGCCGCCTTAAACCTTCTCGCGGGCGCAATGATGAGGCCCCTATGACCTGTCCATTGGCTCGCATGGCGCGATGTGTATCCGGAAAGGCTGTAACATGAGCAAACTCAATTTCATTCTTCTCAAAGCGGTACGCTGGAGCGGGTGGCCTTTGCTGCCATTGCTCCTGTTGTTCCTTTTTACCGGCTACGTCATGGACGGCCGTTACGGGCTTGGCAAAATCCTGGACGAGAAATCCGCTCTGACATTTCATCGCATGCTTCATATTCCCCTGATCATTCTCGTCCTCGCGCATAGCTTGCCGGCGGTGTATCTTGCTCTTCAGCGATGGGGCTGGATCAAGCATCGCGACGAGCCGTGAACAATCCGGAAGCGCAGAACGGCAGAGTTGCAAATAGCGGCGCCTCGATTCGTCGCCGCGCCACTATCCTGCATGGCAAACCCCTCTCGCGCCGGGCGGCCATTGGCTTGGGCGCCGCAGGGGTTGCCGGTCTCGCCGGCGCCGCTTCGCTCTTCGATTTCTTCGCCAAATGGCGCGATTCCGAAGCGCCTGCCGACATTTTCAAGGGCGATGCGCCGAAGGGCGAACTTTGGGACCTCTGGCGAAAGCGCGGCTGGGCCAAGGAAGCCTCCCACTACTTCAAGCTCGGCCGCAACGTTCAGTGCAAGGTCTGCCCCAACAACTGCCTGCTGGCCCCCGGCGACCGCAGTCATTGCCGCAACAAGGTCAATGATGACGGCACGCTCTACACGCTGGTCTATGCCAACCCCTGTACGTTTCATGTCGATCCGGTTGAGAAAAAGCCCTTGTTCCATTTCCTTCCCGGCAGCCGCACCTTTTCGCTCGCCACTTCCGGCTGCGTCTTTCGCTGCCTCAATTGCCAGAATTGGGAGATTTCACAAAAAAAACCGGAAGAGACCAAGGACCCGCGCGGCGAAGAACTGCGATTGCGCCCGCCGTTGCCTCAGGGCCTGACCCTCGACCAAATAGCGAAACTGAGCCTTTTCCCGGCGGACGCCGTTGCGGTCGCCGAGGCCCTAGGTTGCCTATCGCTTGCCTGCACATACTCCGAACCGACCGCTTTCTATGAATACACTTTCGACATCTGCAAGGCCGCGCGCGAGCGCAAGCTCAGGAACATCGTCGTCAGTTGCGGCTCCATTGAGGAGCGCCCAGCCCGCGACCTCTATCAGCTCGTGGATGCCGCGCACGTTGACCTCAAGGGTTTCGACGATGAGACTTATAAGACGCTTAACTCCGGGAAACTCCAGCCGATCCTGAATACGCTTCAGACGCTCAAAGAACTTGGCGTTTGGTTCGAGATCATCAATCTCGTTGTTCCGACTTACACCGACGACCTTTCCATGATCCGCAGGATGTGTGGCTGGATCGCTAAGGAGTTGGGATCTGATCGTCCGCTGCACTTCTCACGCTTCCATCCCGAGCATAAGCTCGCCCAGCTCCCTCCCACGCCGGTCGAAACGCTCGTGAAGGCGCGTGAAATCGCCCGTTCCGAGGGCCTCCGTTACGTTTACATCGGCAACGTGCCCGGCCTCGAAAACGCAGAGACAACGTTTTGTCCCGCTTGCCGGAAACCCATCATCGAACGGGACATTTTTTCCGTCACCTCGTTTAACCTCGATGCCGGCAAATGCCGCTTTTGCGGGGCGAAGATTGCCGGGGTGTGGTCGTAGCCCTGGCTGCATCTCGGCGGTGATTCCTCGACTGCTTGTGGAAAGGAATAATTGGCGTTCAGGCAGTCCCGGTGAGGCGGCTTCTCTATAAGCCGGCTGATTTCCCCAGCACCTGCTTCACCCACTCCTGATTATCAACATACCAGAAAACCGTTTCCCGGATGCCTTCTTCGAACTTGTGAGCGGGCACCCAGCCCAGCTCCTTCTTGATTTTGGCCGTATCGATCGCGTACCAGCAGTCGTGGCCGGGCCGGTCCTTGACGAAGGTGATCAGCGCGAGCTGACCGCGGCTACGGTTCTCGTCGTCGTCCCCCGATCTGATTGATGGCCCATTTGGCATGCTCGGCAATCAACGGCTCAGCCTCGCGCGAGGCCCTTTGCAATGCCGGCAGGGCAACCTCGTCACCGACATTCCCGAGAGCAACGCAGACGTTGCGAAGCAGCCCGCGACGCCTGGCGCGCAATATCGGCGTGCCCGCGAAACGGAGCTTGAAGCCCTCTTCGTCAAGAGACAGCAACTCCAGCAGGTTCGGGGCGCCAAGGTCCGAAGCTGTGCGCGTCTTCATTATTTGCCCTTCGCGCGCAAATCTGTTCCAGGGACACACAGCCAAGCAATCGTCACAGCCAAAAATCCGATTTCCAATCGCCGGGCGGAGTTCCGCCGGAATTGGTCCTTTGAGCTCGATGGTGAGGCAGGAGATACACCGCCGGGCATCGAGCTGAAACGGCGCTTTAATGGCTCCAGTCGGACAGGCCGCGATACACCGCACGCAAGAACCGCAGCGGTTTCGCTCCGGGGCATCCGGTTTCAGCTCAAGATTGGTGATAATCTCCGAAAGAAAAATCCAGTTGCCGAATCGGCGGCTGATGAGATTCGTGTGTTTGCCAATGAATCCCAATCCGGCGCGCTGGGCCAGGTCGCGTTCGAGCACCGGACCAGTATCCACATACCACAAAGAATGGGCGCCTTTACCGCCCAGTTCGTTGACAAACAAGGTGAGCGCCTTAAGCCGTTCGCCAAGCACTTCATGATAATCACAGCCCCGCGCGTAGCGGGCGACAAAGCCGAAAAGCCGCCTAGCCCCGTTACCACCGGCCGCTGAAGATGCTTCTTCACGAAGCGAAGTTTGCCCTCGAAACCCCGGTCCCTGGATTCCGGAGCTCTGAATCCGGGAAGCCGTCCCCTGGTGACACGCTTCCAGCTTCAGGCTAGCAACTTCCGCATAGCTGGACGCCAGCATGATGATGCTCCGAGCCCCGGGGAGGATCTGTTGGGGCTGAACTCGTTTGGCCGCGTTGCGTTCGAGGTATGCCATTTCGCCGTGCCGCCCTTCGGCGAGCCATTGCAGGAAATGTGAGGCGGACTCCGGCGAACTTGCGGTGGTGATACGGCAATCCTCAAACCCGAGTTCCCGCGCCCGCTGCCGGACAGTCTCGTTCATTGATGGGCCGACCACGCCAGATGAAATTGATGGACCACTTGCACGGCAATTTCACGCACGGAGCGCAGTTCGGTGTTCACCAGCACATCGGCCTGGCGATAATAGGGTTCGCGAACAGCGAGAAGATGCCGGATCTTCGCGATCGGCTCCGGTTCGTTCAACAACGGCCGGTGCGTGTGGCCACGAACCCGCTCCCAAATCGTCTCCGGCGAAGCCCAAAGACAAATGACGAGCGCGTGGGTTTTCAGGCTAGCCAGGTTGGCCTTGTCGGCTGGCAAGCCGCCGCCCGTGGCGATCACGGTTTTTTCCCGATGAGCCAGCTCTTCAACCATTTTCCGCTCCCATTCGCGAAATGCCGGCTCGCCGTCCTGTTGAAAGATCTCGTCCACTGATTTTCCAGCACGCGCTTCGATGACCTGGTCGGTATCCAGGAATGTGAAATGCAGGCTGTCGGCTGCCAGCCGGCCTATGCTGGATTTGCCGGTCCCCATGAAGCCAATAAGCGCAAGGTTGTGAATTGAACGCATGCTGGTCACAACATTGACTTAGCTTATTCACGCCTGCTTCGCACGCAGTTTCTGGGCAGAGAAACCACCGGAAACACCGGGCCGAGCCCAAGTTGTTTCCGTGCGAGGAAAATGAACTCCCGCGCTCTTCGCGGGACTCCCGCTACGGATGCGATTGCCGGATCCGGAGAGCGGCAGACTTTCAGGCGAACGCAGTCCGCCGTTACTTTTTCTCCGCAAGAGCCGCCGCATGCTTGCGACGGGCGAGCTGGCCTTTGAGGTAAGTATCCGGCGGCGCCTGCTGCCATGCAGTGTAGCAGATGTCGCCAAGCCACTGGCCAGATTTCAACAATTGGTTTTCCAAGAACTCCCGCCCTTCAGGCCCGGCTTCAGCTTCGCCAGTAAGCTTCTTGTCCTTTTGAAGCTGGTAAAGCGGTTCCACCAGCTTGTTTTGTTCCTTAATGAAAATCATCGCCACCTGGAACATTTCCTCCGGCTTCGCCGGGCGGCCGTTGATGGCGACCAGTTGCGCGGGGCGGAGCTTGCCCTTGAGCTGCGCCAGGTTTACCCCGCCAATCTTGTTGAAAAATCCACCGTCAATCCAACTGTGGAATCCGAAGTCTGTGGTGTACTGGTTCGGATTCTCTCCAACCCAGCCATGATGATGTTTGGTCACATGCAGGGGCTGCGAAGCATCCCCGACGTAATGGCCCATCGTGCCCAGCACATAGATGATATTAGCCTGAGCGTTGGCAATTTCTTCGGGTGTGCCGGCTTCTTCGAACGCTTTGAGATATGAGAAACCGGATTTCAATTTCGAGTAGTTTTCGGTGATCGCCCATGGCAGCAGCCCGACCAGCTCGCGCGTGTGGTCCTTGCCGGGATCGGCCGCCGAAAACTTTTCCGAATTTGCCTGCCGGATCAGGGCAAGCTGGGCAATGAAATCATAGCGGAAGACCGGCAGCATATCCGGCTTGAGCCCGTAATCGGCCAACTGTTCGAAATCCATGTAATGGTCGGGGAAGCTGTAATGGGCGAGGGGCAGGTCCGGCGTGTTGCGCCAGCGGTCCGGTTCGCCCGCCAGAAAGGCGACGCGCGCCACCGCCTCGGGGGCCAGCAAAAACGCCGGGAAGTTCGTGGGCAGCGAAGCGAGCGCCAACTCGTTGACGGCCCGATGGCCCTCATAGTCCCATGCCAGGGCGACATGGGTGTTGAATTGAATGCACGCAAGGAGCGTGAGAGTGTAGATGGAGAATTTTTTCATAGGCAATATCACAGTTCATTTCAGTTTAGTACCGTGCCAGAAAACAACACAAGCCAAATTCTTAATATGCCGGGCGTCAAAGGGTTGACACTTTGGGCCAGACGGTGCTGAATCGTGAAAATGCACTCTCCCGCCGGCGACGCATGAGAATCATCACGGACGAACACTGCCCCGGCTATTCGCATCCAGGCCATCCGGAACGGCCTGAGCGCATCCGCACAACTTTAGAAAAACTACGGCATCAAACTTCACTGCCCATTTCCTGGAGCCAACCGGGTCCGGCCGATGAAGCAGCCATCCTGCGAGCTCACTCGGCTGAACATGTGGCGCGACTGGCCCAGCCGCGAGATTCCGACGATGACACGCCGTTCTTTCCAAAAATTTCGGATTATGCCAGGGCCTCGGCTGGCGCCTCCCTCACGGCGTTGCGGGCAGCGCTTTCCGGGGAGACAGTCTTCAGCCTGATGCGCCCGCCGGGCCATCACGCCATGCGCCAACGGGCGATGGGTTTCTGCTACCTGAACAACATTGCCATCGCAACCCTCGAAGCACTGGCCAACGGAACAAAGCGTGTCGCGGTTTATGATTTTGATGTACACCATGGAAACGGGACGGAAGCGATTCTCCAAAACAAGCCGGGCGCTGCGTTTTTCTCCATCCACCAGTTTCCCTGCTATCCCGGCACGGGCACAAGGAACGTCGGCGACAACTGCTTCAATTATCCTCTTCTTCCACAAACCCCGCGCACAGAATACCGTCACGTGCTGGAAAGCGCGTTCGAGCATTTGCAGGCATTCAAACCCGACCTGGTTGGAGTATCCGCCGGGTTTGATGCCAGCGCCCGCGACCCGCTCGCGCAACAGAAACTGGAGATGGAAGACTTTTACTGGCTCGGGCTCTCCTTTCACAAACTTGGAGTGCCCGTATTCAGCCTGCTGGAAGGCGGCTATAGCCTCGACTTGCCAGACTTAATCCTAGCCTACCTGACAGGCCTGGAGGGCAAGTGAACCGAGCCGCAGCCCCACTGAGCAAGCTCAGACCGGGTCACTCGAATCAGATGTTCTCTCCGAGCAGCGGCGGCGCCTGGAAACTCAAGTCAGTTTCGGCCGGCAGGGCAGCCTCTTCCCGCGCCAGCACGCGACACTGACGGATTTGGAAGGACACTCTCCTGCCGTCCGCAAGACCCTGGTGGGAGTATTCCTCTTTCGTCATACGCGCCCTTACCGTCAGCCCACTCGGCAACTCCAGCTCCACCCGCAACAGCACGCCGAGAAAGAAAGTATGCCGCAACACCGCCTGATACTGGTACAGCCCGAGATCGGACGATATCTGCACCGCGTAGGGGCGAAAACCGATCCGGAGCTTCTGCCCGTCCATTTGGCCATGCGCGGGAAACTCAAGTTCACCAATTCTCGCCTTGCCATCCCGGACTTCCGTTTCGAGAACGTTCATAACCCCGATGAACCGCGCGACGAATTCGTTGGCCGGCTGGTCGTAAATCTCCCGGGGTGTTCCGACCTGTTCGAGGACGCCGCGCGAAAAGATCACAATGCGGTCCGCAACTTCCATCGCCTCCTCCTGGTCATGGGTGACGAATATGGTGGTAACATTCAACTCGTGGTGCAGCCTGACGAGCCACTCGCGCAGCTCCTGACGGATCCTGGCGTCCACCGCGCCAAACGGCTCATCCAGCAGGAGCACACTCGGCTTCGACGCCAGGGCCCGCGCGATCGCAACGCGCTGCCGCTGACCGCCGGAAAGCTGATGCGGATAACGCCGGTCCAGCCCCTCGAGCCCAAACAAGTTCAGCAGCTCCGCGATACGCTCCCGAACGTCAGCCCGTTTCCATTTCTTAATCTGCAAGCCAAAGGCGATGTTCTTAAACACGTTCATGTTCTTGAACAGCGCGTAATTCTGGAAGACAAAGCCGATGTTGCGCTGCTGCACCGACAAATCGTTGACGCGCCGTCCACGAATGAACACGTCACCGGCGGTCGGCATTTCCAGCCCGGCGATCATGCGCAAAACCGTCGTTTTGCCGCCCCCGCTTGGCCCGAGCAACGCCATCAATTCGCCCTCTTTCACGGAGAAAGTGACGTTATTGACGGCGGCAACCCCGCCAAAGTTCTTGCTAACGTTCTTTAGCTCGATGCTCACCGGTCAACTATCCGCGATCGACTTCCCGATATTCTCTCGCCTGTTTCCATTCGAGGAAAATCTTGATCGCCAGCGTAAACAAGGCCAGGAGCGCCAGCAAGCTCGCCACGGCAAAAGGCCGCCACCGTGGACGCTCCGGTTGCGCCCTGGTAGAGCGCCTCCACCCGCAGCGGCATCGTCTCGGTCCGGCCGATGATGTGGCCCGAAACGACGGACACGGCGCCGAACTCGCCCATAGCGCGGGCGTTGCACAGGATGATGCCGTAAATCAAACCCCATTTTACCGATGGAAGCGTGACGTGCCAGAAGGTCTGCCAGCCGCTGGCTCCCAACGTCAGCGCCGCCTGCTCCTGCTCCGTGCCGGTCGCCTGCATCACCGGGATCAGCTCGCGCGCCACAAACGGGAACGTGATGAAGATCGTGGCCAGCACAATGCCCGGAACCGCGAAAATGATTTTGATGCCGTGCGCGCCCAACCATTTGCCGAAGAACCCCTGCAGCCCGAAAAGCACGATAAACATCAGACCCACGACGACCGGCGACACCGAGAATGGCAGGTCAATCAGCGTAACGAGCAGGGATTTGCCACGAAACTCGAACTTGGCGATCGCCCAGGCCGCCGCCAGCCCGAACAGAACATTCAGCGGAACGCTGATCGCCGCCACAATCAGCGTAAGGCGAATCGCCGCCCGGGAATCCGGTTGCGTCAGGGAGCTCCAGTAACAGGCCCAGCCCTTAACGAAAGCCTGGGCCATTACGTTGACCAGCGGCAACAGCAGGAAAACGAGGCTGAACGCCAGGGCGACGGCGATGAGCGCCCACTTCGCCAGTGGGGATTCTTCCGCGCCCCGACGTGATTGCTTCACTGAGGCAGCGGAGGATGTCTTGATGATCCCGGTCATATCAATCCTGGAACCGGCTTGCCCATTGTTCGAGCAAGTTGATAGCGGCCAGCAGCAGGAAGGAAGACACCAGCAACACCACCGCCAGCGCGATCGCGCCTGTGTAATCATATTCTTCCAGGCGCATGACGATGAGGTAGGGGGCGATTTCAGTTTTGAAGGGCAGGTTGCCGGAAATAAACACGATCGAACCGTACTCGCCAATCGCGCGGGCGAAGGCGAGCGCGAAACCCGTAAGCACCGCCGGGAGCAATGAGGGGGCGATGATGGCCGCGAACGTCCGCAAGCGCCCCGCGCCCAGAGTGGCCGCCGCTTCCTCGACCTCGCGCTCGAGGTTTTGCAGCACCGGCTGCAACGTGCGCACGACAAAGGGCAAGCCCACAAAGGTCAGCGCAATCACGACCCCCAGCGGCGTGAACGCGCCGCTTATACCTAACGGCACGAGGTACCTGCCAAGCCAGCCGTTGGCGGTGAAAAGATTGGCCAGCGTCAACCCGGCAACAGCGGTCGGGAGCGCAAAAGGGAAATCCACCATTGCATCCAGCAGGCGGCGCCCGGGGAATTCATAGCGCGTCAGGACCCAGGCAAGCAGTGTGCCGAACACGGCATTTGCCACTGCCGCCACCAGCGACGCACCGAACGTCAGCCGGTAGGCCGCCAGTGCCCGGTCCGTCGTTGCGAGATGCCAGAAGTCAGCCCAGGAAAGCCCCAACGCCCGCACGATCAGCCCCGCGAAAGGAATGAGAACAATCACGCTCAAGTAGAAGAGCGTAAAGCCCAGCGTCAGGCCGAAGCCCGGCAGCGCGCTAAATCTTTTATGTCCCATCAGCCATCAGCCTTAGTGGTCATGAACACTTAGCTTGCCCATCCGGTTTAGTTGCTCCCATGGCAACCGGCAGAATACTCCACGCCGGACCCGGGATCAATTCATCAGCGACCGGCCCGCTGGATCTGGTCGAAGATCCCTCCGTCACTGAAATGCGCTTTCTGTGCCTGCCGCCAGCCTCCGAACACCTCGTTGATTGTAAACAAGCTTACCCTGGGAAACATGCCGGCATATTTCTGCGCGACGGATTCCAACCGGGGCCGATAATAATGCCGGGCCGCGATTTCCTGGCCCTCCGGCGTGTAAAGATACTCGAGGTAAGCCCTCGCCATTTCACGCGTGCCGCGCTTGTTCACCACGCTGTCCACCCACGCCACCGGCGGTTCCGCCAAAATGCTCAGCGACGGAGTCACAATCTCGAATTCGTCCTTGCCCGACTCTTTGACAGACAAAAGCGCCTCGTTTTCCCAGGCAATGAGCACATCCCCGATACCGCGCTGAACGAACGTCGTCGTTGCCCCGCGCGCGCCCGTGTCGAAGATGGGAACATTCCTGAAGAGGCGATCGACGAAATCCCGAGCCCGGCCCTCATCCCGGTCGAACTTTTTCAACGCGTATCCCCAAGCAGCGAGGTAGTTCCAACGGGCACCGCCGGATGTTTTTGGATTCGGCGTGATGACAGACACTCCCGGCTTGATCAGATCATCCCAATCCCGAATGCCCTTGCTGTTCCCCTTGCGCACCAAGAACACAACCGTTGACGTGTAGGGACAACTGTTGTGCGGCAGACGCTGCTGCCAGCCGGGCGGAAGCAACCCGGCTTTCTCCGCAATCGCATCTATATCGTAAGCAAGCGCCAGAGTGACGACGTCAGCCTGCAGTCCGTCAATCACCATGCGAGCCTGTTTGCCAGAACCGCCGTGCGACTGCTGAATCGTAATTATTTCGCCGGTTTTAACCTCCCAGTACTTAGTGAACGCCGCGTCAAAATCCTGATAGAGCTCCCGCGTCGGGTCGTAAGAAACATTCAACAGCGTGAGCTCTTTGCCCGCCACCCAACCCAGCGAGGCCGCGCCGATCATCAATCCTGCAAGAAACGTTTTCATCCGATATTCAAAGGTCGGAGTTCCATTTTAACGCTGAACCAACTGCCACACACCTTTGAATGATCTCCCGCGGGCCGGTTTCCCGGGCCCCCAGCGCCCGCCTCATCAACTGCGCCCCGGCGAAGGTTTCCACGAGCAATATTCCTGTGCCTTTCACGTTACAAACCTCGGCTCGTAAACCGGCCCCAAACCGTGCTTTCGCAACAGCTCCATGAACTTTGCCAGCCCCCGCTTTTCATCCGCGCCAAAGTGGTAGTGAATGTGCCAGCTCAAGTAGTCCTTCCGGAAATCATAATCGTATTCCGTGCGGTTGCAGATGATGGAATCCAGCGTGTCCGCGCCGAAATCGCGGGCCTCGCGAAGCTGGCGCCGCAACGCGGCATTTTCCACTCCGCGGCGCAACGCCCAGACGGCGTACACAAATGGCAGGGTCGTCATCTCGTACCATGCCGCGCCCAGGTCCCAGATTTCATGGACATGCTGTGAGCGCGAAAAATCGAGCGCCGAGTCCCCAATCAGCAGCGCATAATCCGGCATCCCAGCGAAATCGTAACTCGCCAGGGGCTTAAGCTCCGGTTTCAACCCCCGCTCCGCCAACAACACGCGCACGAGATTAACGCTGGTTAGCGAGGCCGGGTCGCAAAAAATCTCGCGCGCATCACCCAGCGGGCCCCGATGCGCCAGAAAAACACTCTTTACCTCACCCAGCGAGGCGATGGCGATGCCGTCCAGGATGTCGTACTTGTCGTGAAACAGCGTCTCCGTCACGCTCACCAGCGCGGCGTCCAGTTCATCCCGCCGCAACATTTCCGCCAGCTTCGACGGCGTGGCGAACACGATTTCCTCCTCCAGCCCGCGCGTCAAGCCGACCGCATTCAGGTAACGAACCGAGCCGACACGAAACGGGGCAAGCGACCGGTCAAGATTACTCTCACGCTGCAAATTCGCGGCGCGCTGCTCACGTTCATGACGATGCGCCACCTCCTCCGCCGATTCGGGCGGTGCCATGCGCAATTTCGGAAGCGGTTCAGGTTTGTCCATAAAGGCAATCAGAGTTCTGGCAACCTGACAGCGCCCCTTTGTCCGGTAAGCAATCGAGGCCTTTGCTGTGCGGACCTCTGAAACCGCGCATTTTGCATGAGCGCAGGGTAGCAATGAATTTTCGCTGAGCCAAGCGGCTCCTTTAAATGCGCGAGATCTGGCGCACAATGGCGCCGTCGGGCGCAATCAGGCGAACCACGAGCGCCATCTGGCCCACCGCGTGGGTGGAGCAGCTCAGACAAGGATCATAGCAGCGAATACCGTGCTCGATGCGATTGAGCATCGGCTCAGGAATATCGTTGCCACGCACGTAATGACGGGCGATCTGGGCCACGGTCCGATTCATGGCGAGGTTGTTCTGTCCGGTGGCAACGATCAGGTTGACCTTCCGCAGGAGACCGTCGCGGTCCACCGTATAATCGTGGAAGAGCGTGCCGCGCGGGGCTTCGCTGACGCCAACGCCCCGCAAGCTGTTGATGCCGGCATCGGCCCGCAGGTCGTTGCTCAGGAGATCAGGGTCATCGAGCGAGATTTCAACGCGCTCGATGGACGCCAGGATTTCAATCAGGCGGGCGTGATGGTAGAGGAAGGAGGAGGTCACCGCGCCCGGAAGGCCGAGCTTCTTGAATTTCTTGAGTTCGGCATCCGCTTTCGGCGTGCCCATCTGCTCAGCGACATTAAGCCGGGCCAGCGGCCCCACGCGGTACATGCCGTCCGGGAAACCCAGAGGCGTGTAATAGGGCGACTTGAGGTAGGAAGAGGGCTGCACCGCTTCGCCGATGTATTCGTAGTATTTCTGAGGATCAAGTTGATCGGCAATGGTGCTACCGCTGCTATCAACAAACCGGAGTTTGCCGCCGTGATGCTCCCAAGTCCCATCCGGCTCCACGAGGCCCATGAAGAGCGACGGGAAATTGCCGAAGATCTGGACCTCTTTCTTGTGGGTATCGAGCGTCTTTTTAAACAGGTCAAACGCGATCTTGCTGGTGGCATATGCTTCCGGCAGCCAAGCCCGCAATTTCTCCCGGCCAGCCTCAGTCAAAGGACTGCGGACACCGCCCGGAACGGCCCATGAGGGATGGATTTTCTTGCCGCCAAGAGTTTCGATGATCTCCTGGCCGAACTGGCGCAGCCGGATGCCGGCCCGGGCGAGGTCGGCATTAGAGGCAATGAGGCCAAAAACATTCCGTTTCGCAGGAGGGGTATTCCAGCCCATCAGGAAATCGGGGGCGCTGAGGTGGAAAAAGCTCAGGGCATGACTTTGGATGATCTGGCCGAGATTCATCAACCGGCGGAGTTTGTCGGCGGCAGGCGGAATGTTGACCGCCATAATGGCATCGCCAGCTTTGGCGGATGCGAGGAGATGGCTGACCGGGCAGATGCCGCAAATGCGGGCGGTAATACCGGGCATTTCAGCATAAGGCCGGTCTTCACAGAATTTTTCGAATCCGCGGAACTCGACGACGTGAAACTCGGCGTCGGAGACATTGCCCTCGTCGTCGAGAAAAATGCTAATTTTGGCGTGGCCCTCAATGCGGGTCACGGGGTCTATGATAATGCGTTTGGGCATAGGCAAAGGAAATGGGAAGCGGGAATCGAAAATCCGAAACAACTCCAACCAGGTAAAATCCAAAATTGGAAACCCACCGTTCCGGGGTTCAGGTCATTTGAGCCTTCGGATCTCATGCGTTTTCTCATCCAAATTTGAGCTGCAGGCCTTCAAGTTTCGGTTCCACGCCGCTCAACACCTGGGTCAAAACCGCCTTGATGCGGTCAGCCGGCGGGGGACAACCGGGGAGAAAATAATCCACGCGCACGACCTCATGAACCGGCATAACGCGCGGGAGCAGCAGAGGCACGATGCCCGGCTCGCGAGGCACGCCGGGGTTGGATTGAGCGCCCTCAACATAGGCACGTTGGAGAACACTTTCGGCGTTGCCGAGTCCGAGTTGGTTGCGGATGGCAGTAACGTTGGCCGTCACAGCGCAGTCGCCGAAAGAGACAAGGATTTTGGTCCGGCGACGAACCTTGTGAATCATCTCGAGGTTGTCCTCATTGCAAACGGCACCTTCGACGAGGCAGAGGTCAACGTTTTCGGGGTATTCCTTGACGTCCATGACCGGGCTGAAGACAAGCTCGACCTTGCCGGCAAGTTCGATGAGGAACTCGTCAAGGTCGAGAAATGACATGTGGCAGCCGGAACAGCCGCCCAGCCATATTGTTGCTATTCTGAGGCGATCCATTGTTTTTTCTCTCTTGCAGTGACGATGAATTCGAGTTTTGAGCGGTCGCGTTCCATTTCCGACACTGTCGAACCTTTATAGAACAGCGCGCCGGTGGGGCAGGCCATCACGCACTTGCCACAGTTGGTGCAGGTATCGGACGCACCCCACGGTTGATTGAGGTCGGTAATAATGCGTTCTTTGGCGCCGCGCCCGGACTCGTTCTTGGTACCGGCGCCTTCGATATGCCAGCAAACGCGCACACAACGAGTGCAAAGGATACAGCGGTTGTGGTCCATGCCGAACAGCGCATGGGTATTGTCCACCTCCCATTTGGGGAAACGATACTCGAACCGGACATGTTCCATCCCCTGGCTGTAGGCAAGCGTCTGCAGTTCGCAGTGATTATTTGAGACGCAAACCGCACAAACATGATTGCGCTCGGCGAAAAGCAACTCGAGTGTCATCCGCCGGTACTTCCGCAACCGTTCGGTGTCGGTCGAGACGTCCATACCTTCAGCGACTTTGGTCGTGCAGGCGGGGAGCAATTTAGAGATGCCAGCGACTTCCACGAGGCACAGGCGGCACGCACCCGCGTCGTAAACTCCGTCCAGATGGCAAAGCGTCGGAATGGAGATGCCGGCCTCAGTCGCGGCTTCGAGGATCGTAGCATTTTCCTCGGCACTGACGTGCTTTCCGTTAATGATTAATGTTTTTGCAGCCATAGCGGCTAGTGATTGGTAAACATTGAGCTAGGTCACCGGCAAAAGGGCTTCGGGTTTCGGGCCGCCGTTGGTTTGACCGGGGTCATCAGTTTTCGGCCCGGCATAAACATCTTCCTTAAGCAAATCGGTGTATTCCTTGCGGAAAAACCGGAGGGTGCTAAGGACAGGGTTGGGGGCCGTCTGACCCAGGCCACACAGGCTGGTGTTCTTGACCAAATCGCAAAGGCTCTCGAGCTGTTCCAGGTCGCGCGGCGTAGCTTTGCCTTCGAGGATTTTGTTGAGCAAATGGTACATCTGGACGGTGCCTGCGCGGCAGGGAATACACTTACCGCAAGACTCGTCCATGCAGAACTCCATGAAGAACCGGGCGACATCAACCATCCGGCTGGTGTCATCCATGACGATCATGCCGCCCGAGCCCATGATAGAGCCGAGCTTAACCAGCGAGTCATAATCGACCGGGGTATCGAGGGCCTCGGCAGGAATGCAACCGCCGGAAGGTCCGCCGGTTTGAACAGCTTTAATTTTGCGGCCGTCCGGCGCACCGCCGCCCATTTTCTCGACGATCTCGCGAAGGGTGGTGCCCATGGGAACTTCGAGCAGGCCGGTATTAGTGATCCTGCCCGCCAAAGCGAAGACTTTAGTTCCCTTGCTCTTCTCAGTGCCGATGCCGGCGAACCACTCCGGGCCCTTGCGGAAAATGGGGGGCACATTGGCGAAGGTTTCGACATTATTGATCAACGTAGGCGAAGACCACAGACCGCGCTCAGCCGGGAAAGGCGGGCGAGGGCGAGGGCTACCACGTTTGCCCTCAACTGAGGACATCAGCGCGGTCTCCTCGCCACAAACGAAGGCGCCGGCGCCGATACGCACGTCAATATTGAAGTTAAAGGGGGATTCGAAAACGCCGCTGCCGAGCAGTTCCTTCTGTTTGGCCTGCTTGATGGCATTCTGGAGGCGACTGATGGCAAGCGGGTATTCAGCGCGAACGTAGATGAAACCCTGGTTGGCGCCGACGGCATAGGCACCGATGGCCATGCCCTCAAGCACGCTGTGCGGGTCGCTCTCCAAAACACTGCGGTCCATGAACGCGCCCGGGTCACCCTCGTCCGCATTGCAAATGACGTATTTCTGGTTACCGGGGGTTTTGGCGACGGTAGCCCACTTGAGTCCGGTGGGATACCCGGCGCCGCCCCGTCCCCGAAGCCCGCTCTTGATCATGGCCTCGACAACATCCTTGGGCGTCATTTCACGCAGAACATCGTGCAGGGCCTGGTAACCATCCGCGGCGATATAGGACTCGATGCGTTCGGGATCCACGATGCCGCTGTTGGCGAGCACGATGGAAACCTGGTTGGTGAAAAACGGCTGCGCCGGGTCGCCACGCTGAACGTTTGTTTTGCCGCCTTTGAGGGTAGCAACCAATGAAGCCGCATCCTCCGGCGTGACCCTCTGGTAAAGAGGCCCCTGGGGATTGCCTTCAATCCTGACGGTCGCGCCCTGGCCATCGCCGTCGATCTGAACGAGCGGTCCCTGGCAACACAGCTTCATGCAACCGACGCCGCGGACTTCCACGTCGTTTTCGAGACCGGCCTCTTTGACGGCTACATCGAGGGCCTCCTTAACACCTTTGGAGTTGGACGACATGCACCCGGCCGCCAAACAGCAACGGATGACGTATTTTTTCCGCGCCGCGCGCTCCTGCTCCGCGATCGCGATGAGGTCGTCAATTACCATGGGTCAGCCATCCTTTCACGTGTTCAACAGTCGCCTCGGGGGTCTGCCGCGGGGTGACGGCGCCGTCATAAACAACGGCCGGGGCGATGCCACAGGCACCGATGCAGCGGGCGGTAAGCAGCGAGAGCTGATTGTCCGGAGTGGTTTCACCGGCCTTGATTTTGGCGTGCTGTTCGACAGCAGCGAGGAGTTTATCCGCACCCCGGACGTAGCAGGCGGTACCCATGCAAACGACGCAGGTGTGCAGGCCTTTGGGTTTGAGGGTGAAGAAATGATAGAAAGTGGCGACGCCATAAACACGGCTGGCGGGGAGCTTGAGACGATAGGCGACGAACAGGAGCAAGTCATCCTCAAGATAGCCAAAGAGTTCCTGGGCCTTGTGGAGCACCTCGATGAGGGCATCCTGCTTGAACTGATACTTCTTCATGTGCGCCTCAAGAATCTTGAAGCGCTTGTCCCCGCTGGCGTGCTCCAGAATCTGTGGCAGTCGATTCGGTTTTTTATTTGAAAGCGTCGCAATCATAATCGCTTGTAAGGAATTCTTGCTAGCCGACACATACATGTACTCGGATGCGGAAGCCTGCGTCAAATCCCAACTGGAAGGTTAGCAGACCGTTCCCGGACGACTGTGCGAGAATTGGCAATTTATGAACTTTTTTTGTGATTCGACAGGTGAATATTCAAACACGTGATTGCCAATAAGTTCGGGAAAAGGCTTGGCAGCCACGGATGAAGCACGGATTTTTGGCCACAGAACATCCGACAGGAATTCCCCGCAAAGCCGCAGATGGCACAAACGGGGAATAGGATTTTAGCCACAGATTGCACAGAGTCGAAGGTCGACTTCCCATGGCAGCCACGGATTGAACAGCCGAAGTTCGGCTTCCAAAGATTAAACACGGATTCTTCAGCCACAGAGTTTCGAACATGAGTTTAACGCAAAGGCGCAAAGATCAGCACCCCGGCGCCACCATGATCGGGGGCGCTGCATCTTTTTGTTTATTACTACGCGGGGCAATGACTCAAAAACGACGACGGAACCAGAATGCGACGTGGACAAGGCCGATCAGGGCCGGCACCTCGATCAGAGGCCCGACGACGGCGGCGAAAGCCACACCCGAACCGAGACCGAAGACCGAGATCGCCACGGCAATCGCGAGTTCAAAATTATTGCCAGCCGAGGTGAAGGCCAGCGTGGCGGAGCGCGGGTAGTCCGCGCCGAGCCGTTTCGCCATCACGAAGCTTACCAGAAACATAATCGCGAAGTAGAGCAGGAGGGGAATCGCGATCCGGAGCACATCGAGCGGGAGTTGCACAATCGCATCCCCCTTAAACGTGAACATCACGACTATGGTGAAGAGCAACGCGGTGAGCGTGATCGGGGAGATGCGCGGGATGAAAATGCGGTCGTACCACTCCGCTCCCTTGAGCGGCACAAGGATCACCCGGCTTAAGACACCCGCGGCGAAGGGGATGCCAAGGTAAATCATCACACTCCAAAATATCTCGATCATCCGGACCGGCACCACGGCACCCTTCAGGCCAAAGTAAGGTGGAAGCACGGTAATGAAAACCCAGGCATAGAAGCTGTAGAAGAGGATCTGGGCGATGCTATTGAGGGCGACGAGTCCGGCGGCGTATTCGTTGCTCCCCTTGGCCAGCTGGTTCCAGACGAGCACCATCGCAATGCAGCGCGCAAGGCCCACCAGAATGAGACCCACCATGTAGTCCGGATGATCCCGCAGCAGCAGCACCGCAAGCAGAAACATCAGCACCGGCCCGACGACCCAGTTCTGCACCAGCGAGAGGCTCAGAATCCGGATGTCAGCGAAGAGGCTGGGAAGCTGCGAGTATTTCACCTTCGCCAGCGGCGGGTACATCATCAGGATCAGGCCGACGGCGATGGGCAGGTTCGTCGTGCCGACGGTCATGGGCGCGAAGAACGCCGTTGGGTTGCTGATTACGAAATGGCCCAGCAAGACGCCCACGCCCATGGCGGCGAAAATCCAGACCGTAAGGTAACGATCCAGGAAGGACATGTTCCTAGCGACGGCATCCGGCACTGTCGAAGGAGATAATGGTTCCTGCATAATTCTGAGGGATGGTTTCGTGAACATAGGTAGTCCTATTCGATGGCGATCATCACATGATGAAATTGAACAAATACCCGACAATCATAATCCCCACCGCTACCACCCCAAAAAATGTAAAGATCAGCGGCAGCTTGAGCACCTTTCTCAGGATAACTGCCTCGGGCAACGACAGGCCGATCACCGACATCATAAACGCCAGCACCGTTCCCAGCGCCGCTCCTTTCCCCAGCAACGCCTGCACCACCGGGACGATCCCCGCCACGTTCGAATACATCGGCACCCCAATCAGCACCGCCGCCGGCACCGACCACCAAGCGCCCTTGCCCATGAACGAGGCGAGGCAATTCTCCGGCACATAGCCGTGGATCCCCGCCCCGACCCCAATCCCAAAAATCACGTACAACCACACCCGCCCCACGATGTCCCGCACCGCCGCCAGCCCGTACCGGACCCGGTCCGGCCACGAAAGAGCTTCTTCCGCCGCGACCGGCCCGGTCTGCGATTCAAACACCCAGCTCTCAACGTATCGCTCCATCCCCAGCTGCCCAATGACCCACCCCGACACCAGTGCAACGGCCAAGCCCGTCCCGAGGTAAATCGCGGCTACCTTCCAGCCAAACAATCCGAACAGCAACACCAGCGCCACCTCGTTCACCATCGGCGCGGAAATCAAAAATGAAAACGTCACCCCCAACGGCACACCGGTAGTCATAAAGCCGATGAACAGCGGCACCGCCGAGCACGAACAGAACGGCGTCACCACCCCCAGCAGCGACGCCAGCACGTTCCCTACAGATTCCCGCCTTCCCGAGAGAATCCGTCGCGTCCGTTCAGGCGTGAAAAACGACCGCACGATGCCCACCCCGAGCACCACCACCGTCAGCAGGAGCAGGACTTTCGGAACCTCAAAAATGAAAAACTCCACCGCCGTGCTCAAGTGCGTTCCCCGCTCCAACCCCAGCAGACTATGCGTCACCCAGCGGCTCGCCGACCCAAGCATCCGATAGACAACTAACCACACCGCGAGAGCGCCAGCGCCGGTCGCCACATACCGGAATGCGCCTGCCCGGCTCGCGTCCCTACTGCTGACCTCCGCCCCTGCCGATTCAACTCGCTGCATAAATCAAATAAACCCCACCCACGATGACCAGCACACCGCAGACAGCTTTCACCAGTTGAACCCCGCGTGATTGCTCATTCCAGTTCAGATACCGCTGCACTAGTTCTGTTGACGTGCCGGCCAGCACGATCACAGCGCAATGACCAATCCCATACGCCAGCAGCAACGCCGCGCTGTATAGCGTCGCTGTTTTCGCCACCTTGAGCGCCGCGCCAAGAATCGGCGCCATGTAAGCGAACGTGCAGGGTCCAAGCGCGATCCCAAAGATGAGTCCCAGCAGAAAAGCGGCCAGCAGTCCCTTGCGTTTCATCCTCACCTGGCCCGGACCGGACCAAGGCATCGGAATCAATCCCAGCAAATGCAGCCCAACCAAAAAAAAGATCCCCGCAACAAGGTAGTTCCCCCATCGGCCCACATCCCCCATCATCCGCCCCGCCGCCGCCGTAATCGCGCCGATCGCAGCGATGGTGATCAGAATCCCCACCGCAAACAGCGACGCGATTCCAAACGCCCGCCCCGTGGACACCCGCCCCTGGCCGCTGATAAAGCCCACAATCAGGGGAATGCTCGACAAATGGCACGGGCTGAGCACCACGCTCAACACACCCCACACGCACGCCGCCCCGAGCGCCACCAATGGCGCCCCCTCTACCGCGTGCGAAAGGCTGCTTAAAAGTTGCTCCATTCTGTTGAGAAACTCCTCCTACTCTAGTGCCTCACTTTACTTGGCCAGCTTAAAGGCAACTCCCAGTTCCTTCCACTTCGCCATAATGTCCCCCTCTGAAAAGAATCCCTCGTGCCGGAACAGCTCTTTTCCCGCTGCATCATAGAATATCTGGGTCGGGATCAGCCTAATCTCGTAACGCTTCCCCGCATCGGGCTCCTTCCACACGTCGATGAACTCCACCTCCAGCCGTCCCGCATACTCCTTCTTCAACTTCTCCAGGATGGGCGCCATCTTTTTGCACGGAATGCATTTGCCGGCCCCAAGGTCCACCAAACGCGGCAGTTTGGCCTTCGCCGCTACATTCGTTCCGCTCTGAACTATCTCGCCCGCCATTGCGCTCATCGAAGCCACTAGCGGGCAGCACACTCCTCCCGTTTCTCGCTTGCCCGACGTAATCACCCAGGCCCCTGCCACTACGCACGCTCCTATAATCCACAGGCCTCTCTTCGACATAGATTTCATAAGTTGCTTTCGTCTGTTTTCCGCCTCACAGCTTCATTTCCCCCCATCACGCCAGCATCTTCTTGATCTCATCCACCGATGGCACCCGGCCCGCAACCTTAACCGCGCCGTCAACCACCAAGGCTGGCGTCACCATCACTCGCAAGGCCATAATCTGTTTAAGGTCGGTGACCTTGTTCATCTCGTATGGCACGCCGAGTTCTTTCGCCGCTTGTTCCGTCACTTCATACAGCTTGCCGCACTTCGCGCAGCCCGTTCCCAGGATTAGCAATTGCTTCATAATTTAGATTCCTTCCTCGCCATCACCTCGAGGCTCGTGATGTAATCCCCCGGCCCACTGCCGTCCGGCAGGTGCTCCATGATCTTCTTATACAGCGGGTCGTTCCAATCCGTCATGGCCTTCACATAATCCTGCTTCGGATTCAGCCGGATATCCGCCAGCGGGGCTTCTCGCGCCATACGCTCCGTCTCGCTCACGAGCACCGCGCCGGTGACGCAACCGACCAGCGCCTCGACCATCTTCAACACCTCCGCCGGCAACGGCTTGAGCAGTGCCAGATCGGAGACCGCCACCCGCCCGCCCGGCTTCAGCACCCGCGCAATTTCCCGCCATACCTGCGGTTTGTCCGGCGACAGATTGATAACGCAATTTGAAATCACCACGTCCACACTGTTGTCAGCCACGGGCAGATGCTCAATCTCACCCAGCCGAAACTCCACGTTGTCCAGCCCCGACCGTTTCCGGTAGCCGGCGATGTTCTTGCGCGCTTTGGCCAGCATCTCCGGCGTCATGTCCACGCCGATGGCCAGGCCGGCCGCGCCCACATTGCGCGCGGCAATGAACACGTCAAACCCGCCGCCGCTGCCCAGGTCCAAAACCACTTCTCCCGGTTTCAACGAGGCCAGCGCGTTGGGGTTGCCGCAGGATAGACCCATATTTGCGCCCTCGGGCAACGCCGCCAATTCTTCGGCGCTGTAACCTACGTATTTGGCCAACTGGACCGAGTCCTCCACGTTTGAGCCGCAACAGCTCACCCCCGAACAGCAGGACCCGTCCTTCTCCGCAATTTTCGCGTAACCTTCCCGGACAGCCGTGCGCACGACCTCCGCCTCGTCCGTCAATTCTGTTTTGCTCATATAAAACTCATCATCCACTTTTGCTCGTTGCCAACGCATCCATGATGTCCGACAGCATCTCAACCACGCTCTGCACGCACCCCACACACGTCTTGTGAAAAAGGTCGTGTTCCTTGAAATACGCCTGTCCCTCCGCGGTCCCCAGGTCGCACCCATTCAGCAGCACGCGGCAGAGGCAGGAACCATGTCGCTTCTCGAACCGCGCCATCAACTCGAGCGTTTTCTGGTACGTTTGCTCTGTAGCCGATCGGTCCTGTCGGGCGCCACGGCCGCACCTCAGACCGATGGCCAGAATCCCGCCTGTAACCGCCCCGCAGACCTCGCCGCGCCGGGCCATGCCCGCACCTAGACCAGTAGCCACCTTCAGCGCCGTCTCCCCGTCCAGACCCAGGCCCGGACTGTAGGCGTATAAGACCGCTTGCGCGCAATTGTAACCGGCCAGGAATTTCTCCGTCGCCACTTCATTCGCTGTCTTCATAATCTGTGCAATACCTTTCATTCGTTCGACTCTGCCTGTCCGCTGTCCAGCGCGCCGGGCAACGTCTCGACGAAACGCCGGATTTCATCCCGCACCCGGCGGTACACCGCCAACTTTTCCTCACCATCAGGCATGTCCCTGGTCAACTTCGGAGGGTCTTCGAAGCCGACATGCACGACCCTGACCTTGCCGGGAAAGATGGGGCAATTCTCATTGGCATGGCCGCACACGGTCACCACGTAATCAAATTGCACTGGCCCAATGTCGCCGAGCGTCTTCGAATAGTGCTTCGAGATGTCAATGCCGGCTTCGGCCATGACCTTCACCGCGTGCGGGTTCAATCCGTGTTTCTCGATGCCCGCGGAATAAGCCTCGATCACGTCGCCCTTCAGGTGACACGCCCAGCCTTCGGCCATCTGGCTCCGGCACGAATTTCCGGAGCAGAGAAACAGCAACTTCAATTTCCGCATTGCCGTTTGCATAACTCGCTTAAATCCATCGCCAACACCTTCTTCAGCCGTTTTGCGTCCGCGGCAATCCGCTCGTTCCCCACCAGCGACCGCCGCACCAGGGCCACCGCCTCCCGGGCCGCCGTGGGCGCGTCTTTGCCGGGCAGGGAATAGTACATCCAACGCCCTTCCTTCCGCGCGCTGACGAGGCCGGCCTGGTAAAGGATAGACAGATGCTTCGAAACCGTGGACATGGCCAGCCCCATCAATTCGGCAATCCGGCAAACACATTGCTCGCCGCCCTGGAGCGCCATGAGCATCCGCAGGCGGTTCTCGTCGGCTAGGGCCTTGGTGATATTCAGGAAATCTTTCATTATTATACTTCGCCAATGAACGAAATATGCAGGAGCGGTTGATTTCTGTCAACCGGCGATTTTCGAAACCGCCGGTCATTGCCACGGACTGGTGGCGGGATGAACCGGATGGAAGGGGGTTTTAGCCACAGATTGCACAGATTTACACAGATTTCCGGAGCGGGAATTTAACGCAAAGAGCGCGAAGAGGCGGAATCCTGGTGAGAATTGAACTGAAGGCCGGGCGGCAAAGATGCCGCCGGCTACGGCAGGCAGGATGCCTACTCATTCGCCACGGAAACGCTTCTCTCTACAAGATGTCGCTCCTAACGGAGCTCTGCGTGTTTTGGAGACGCCTCTCTACATAGATGTCGCTCCTAACGGAGCTCGAAACGTTTTGAGAATGCTACTACAAAGATACCAGCCCTACGGGCTTCCCCCATTTGTCTCGTCGAGGAAGGCCGAGTGGAATTTGCGCCGACTAACGTTGGCGGCTACGGGCTGCGGTGGCCGGCGGAAAAATTCCAGTTGACGCCGGGGGCGGGGCGGGCAATAGTTTAACGTTCGTTTAAAACGAACGTTCAATTATATGGCCAAACGAACTGAAGCGTGCCGCCGGACGAAAATCCTAGATGCCGCGGAGAATGCCTTCGCCGATTGCGGATTCAACGGCGCCTCGCTGCGGGACATCGTGGAAGGGGCGGGAGTGAACCTGGCGACGGTTTATTATTATTTTGGCTCAAAAAACGGCTTGATGGAGGCGGTGCTGAAACGACGGTTTGGTCCGCTACGCCAGGAACATCTCGACGTTTTGCGACAGTTCGAGCGCGAGGCCAAAGGGCGGCCGCTGCCGGTGGAAAAAATACTGGAAGCCATGCTGCTGCCGCCGTTGCGGCTGGCGTCGGCTCCGGCGGGGAAACGGCAGGCCGTCACCCGGCTGATGGGCCGGATTTTGACCGAGCCGGACGAGCAGACGCAAGAAATCCTGCGAGGCCAGCGTTCGGAGGTGCGGGCAGCGTTTCTCAAGGCCCTGCAGACCAGTCTGCCCAAAGTCCCGCTGGCGGACCTGCAGTGGCGGATCGAATTCGTCTGGGGCGCACTGGCGTTCATCCTGTGCAATCCCCGCAAGATTGAATTGGAAACACATGGGGCCTGCAACCCGGCCGATGCCGGGAAGGTGCTGGCCGAGATGATCGACTTTTTCTCGGCGGGATTTAGCGCCACCGCGAGCCACAGGAAGCCGCAACCCAATTTTTCCATTACATGAACGCAAAACCTTCCGAATCGAAACCGAGCGGTCCGCCGCGACGGGTCTCATCCAAGAAGCCGCTTTACGCGACGGATTTTTTCTGCCGCGCCCCGAAAGCGAAGAGCGTGAGCCTGATTTGCGATTTCAACGAATGGGACCCGGCAGCGAACCCGATGACAAGAATGCCGGATGGAGGGTGGGTGGTCCGGGTCTCATTGCCGCAAGGCCACCAGCGGTACCTGTTCATGGTGGACGGAAAGCCGACACTGGACCCGAACGCGGTCGGAAAAGTGTATAACGAGCGCAACGAGCCGGTGTCACTGGTAGCGGTCAGTTGAGCTTCAAGTCCAATACCGAATCATATTCTATCTATGAAAAATCCTGTAATATTCCTGGTTCCAGTTATTTGTGCCGCAGTTTTAACGGCATGTTCACCGCCCAAAGCGGCCGCGCCGCCACTCATGAAGGTGACGGTGAGCCAACCGCAGGCCGCCACGGTGACCAACTGGGACGAATACCCGGGTCATCTAGAGGCGGTCGAGATGGTGGAAATCCGGCCCCGTGTTTCCGGCTACATTGACTCGATCCATTTCACGGACGGGGCGGAGGTGAAAGCGGGGGACTTGCTGTTCGTAATTGATCCCCGGCCTTACGAAGCGGACCTGGAACACGCCCGGGCCCAGCGGGAGCAGGCCGAGCTGCACCTTCAGCTCACCCAGGACGACCTGCATCGCGCCGAAAGCCTGCGCGGCACGAAGGCGATTTCCGAAGAGGAGTACGACAGCCGCAGAAACGCGGCCCGGGAGGCCGAAGCCGCCGTAGCCGCCGTGAAAGCGGCCGAAACGACCGCCCGGATCAACCTGGATTACACGCAGATCAAAGCGCCAATCAGCGGGAAAATCGGGCGCCGACTGGTGACTCCCGGCAACCTGGTTCAACTGCAAGGCAACGGCGGGGCATCAACTGTACTGGCGACGATCGTTTCGATGGACCCGGTTTATTGTTACTTCGACGTGGCGGAAGGGGCGTTCCTGAAGTACCGGGGCAACGCAGGCGGGGCGCTGGGAACAGAGGTTTGCGAGCTGGGGCTAGTAAACGAACAGGGATTCCGGCACCTGGGCCGACTGGATTTTTTCGACAACCAAGTGAATCCGCAGACGGGAACGATTCGACTGCGCGCCGTGCTCGATAATGCAACGCGCGAGCTGGTGCCGGGAATGTTTGCCAACGTGCGGGTGTCGGATGGTCCGGCGGAGCATGCACTGCTGATTCCCGATGTGGCCGTCGGCTCGGACCAGGGCTACAAGTACGTATTCGTGGTGGACCCAGACGGCAAGGCGCAGACGCGCTCGATCGAGACCGGGCGGGCGCATGGCGCGCAGCGGGCGGTGCTCAAGGGTTTAAAGCCGGATGACCGCGTAGTGATTAACGGCCTGATGATGCTGCGGCCCGGAGCGAAAGTGGACGCGCAAACAGCGGACAACGCAAGGCAAGGCAAAGAAAAAGCTCGAGCGGGCTCTTGAACGCGGCAAATCGCAAACCACAATTTCGAAACTTTCAGGACCTGTGAAATTCTCTCATTTTTTCATTCGCCGGCCGATCTTTGCGTCGGTGTTGTCCATCATGTTCGTGTTATTGGGAGCGATCGCGCTGTTTACTCTGCCGATAGCCCAGTACCCGGAGATCACGCCGCCGACGATCTTCGTCATCGCCTCGTATCCCGGAGCCAGCGCGGACACGGTGGCCAACACGGTGGCCACACCGCTGGAAGAACAGATTAACGGGGTGGAAAACATGCTTTACATGTCCGCCCAATGCAGCAGCGACGGCCAGATGCGGCTGGCGGTCGTATTCAAGGTGGGAACGAACCCGAACATCGCGCAGGTATTGGTGCAAAACCGGGTGGACGGCGCGCTGCCCCGAATGCCGGAAGAGGTGCGCGCGCTGGGTGTGATCACGCGCAAGCGCTCGCCGAGTATCGCGATGCTGGTGAGCCTGATTTCGCCGACGGGCAAGTACGACCCGGTGTATTTGAGCAACTACGCGTATCTGCACGTGCGGGACGTGCTGGCGCGGCTACCGGGCGTGGGCGACTCGATCATCTTCGGCGCGCGCGATTATTGCATGCGCATCTGGCTGGATCCGAACAAGGTGTCGGCACGAAACCTGACGGCCGGGGACGTTGTCGCGGCGATTCGCCGGCAGAACGTCGAAGTGGCGGCAGGGTTATTCGGGCAGGCGCCACAGCCCGCGAACAACCTGTTCCAGCTCGCGGTGCGGACGAAGGGGCGGCTGGTGATGCCGGAAGAATTCGGGGACATCGTATTGAAGGCGGATGCCGGCGGGCAGATCACGCGACTACGGGACGTGGCGCGGATTGAACTGGCTGCCAGCGACTACAGCATCGACAGCAGGCTCGACGGGCGGCCGTCGGCGGCGATCGCGCTCTTCCAGCAACCGGGCTCGAACGCCATTGAGACGGCCAATGCCATCGAAGCGGCCATGAAGGAGTTGAAAAAGGACTTTCCCGATGGGCTGGATTACCGGATCGCTTACGACACGTCGGCGTTCATCCGGGAGTCGATCCGGGCGGTGATCGAGACGTTGATCGTGGCGATACTCCTGGTGGTATTCGTCGTGGTGCTGTTCCTGCAGAACTGGCGGGCGTCGCTGATTCCGCTGGTGTCCGTGCCGGTGTCGCTGATCGGGACATTTGCGGCGATGAAGGTGTTCGGGTTCTCGATCAACAACCTGTCGCTGTTCGGGCTGGTTCTGGCCATCGGGATCGTGGTGGATGACGCGATTGTGGTGGTGGAGAACGTGGAGCGGCACATTGCGGAGGGGCTCTCACCGACGGCGGCGACGCACAAAGCCATGGACGAGGTGAGCGGGGCGGTGGTCGCGATTGCGCTAGTGTTGAGCGCGGTGTTTATTCCGACGGCATTCATCAGCGGGATCACGGGGAAATTCTACCAGCAATTCGCGCTGACGATCGCGATCTCGACGCTGATCTCGGCGTTCAACTCGCTGACGCTGAGCCCGGCGCTGAGCGCGCTCCTGCTCCAGCCGCATCATGCGCCGAAGGACAGGATCGGGCGGGTGATGCACGGTTCGGTGGGGTGGCTGTTCAACATCTTCAACCGGGTGTTCGAAGGCGGGCGAGTCAATTACGTGCGGGTACTCGGCCGAGTCCTGCGGCATTGCGGCGTCACCCTGGTGCTTTATGCCGCCCTGCTCGGGCTGACGTGGTTCGGCTTTAACAAGGTGCCGACGGGTTTCATCCCTTCCCAGGACAAGGGCAATATTTTCTGCTACCTGCAACTCCCGGACGGCGCGTCCCTACAGCGCACCGAGGTGGTGAGCGAGAGAGTCATGAAACTCGTCAAGGACACGCCCGGCATCGCGGTCGTGTCGGAGTTCGCCGGCCTGTCGCTGGTGTCGCTGGGCAACAGCGCAAACGCGTCGAGCATGTTCATCCGGCTGAGTCCATTCGAAGAGAGAGTGAAGAAGGGTCTGACGGCGGACGTGATCATCGGCAACCTGCGGAAGAAACTGGCCGCCGCCAATATCCAAGAAGCCTTTGTCGGCGTGTTCGGCACCCCGCCGGTGGATGGGCTGGGGACACTGGGCGGGTTCAAGCTGCAGGTGGAAGATCGGGCGAATTCCGGATATGCGGCGTTGCAGGCGGCAACATTCCAATTGATAGGCGCCGCAGCCGCACAGACGAATAAAATCACGCAACCGCTCTCGACCTTCCGGGCCGGTGTGCCGCAGGTTTTCCTGGATGTGGACCGCGCCAAGGCCGAGTCCATGCATGTGCCGCTCGACGAGGTTTGGGACACGCTCTCAATTTATCTCGGCTCGCTGTACATCAACGACTTCACGCTATTCGGGCGGCCGTACCACGTCACGGCGCAGGCGGACGCGCCGTTCCGGGCCAAACCCGAGGATGTGAAGAACCTCAAGACGCGGAACACAAACGGGGAGATGGTACCGCTGGGCACACTGGTCACGGTAAAGGACATCAACGCGCCGGTGCTGGTGGGCCATTACAACATGTACCCCACAGCCGAAATCAACGGCAGCACCGGGCCGGGCGTGAGCACCAGCGAAGCCATCAAGCTCATGGAAGACCTCGCACGGAAAGTGCTGCCGCGCGGCATGGCGATTGAATGGACGGAGCTGAACCTGTTGCAGATCCTGGCGGGCAACACCGCGATTTACATTTTCCCGCTGTGCGTGCTGATGATGTTCCTAGTGCTGGCAGCGCAATACGAGAGCTGGTCGCTACCGCTGGCGATCATTCTCATCGTGCCGATGTGCCTGCTATTCGCCATTTTCGGCGTGTGGCTACGGGGCCTGGACGACAACCTGTTCACCCAGATCGGTCTGGTCGTTTTGATGGGTCTGGCGTGCAAGAACGCCATTCTGATCGTCGAGTTCGCCAGGCAGTTACAGGATGCCGGGCGGAGCCGGATGGAGGCGGCAATCGAGGCATCACGCCTGAGGTTGCGCCCGATCCTGATGACATCATTGGCATTCACGTTTGGCGTCATCCCGCTGATGCTCTCGCACGGTGCAGGCGCGGAAATGCGAGTGTCCATCGGAACGGCGGTCTTTTTCGGCATGCTGGGAGTGACTTTCTTCGGCGTCGTGCTCACGCCGGTCTTTTACGTGGTGATCCGGCGTTTGCTGGAGCGCCAGAAGCCGCCGGGCGCTCAGCCTGCGCCTACCCACGGTACGCCGGGAGCTGTGGGATTGGTTTGTCTCATGGGCCTGGCATCGGCGTTTCTCATGAACGGCTGCGCCGTGGGACCCAATTTCCATCCGCCCAAAACCGAAGTGAGCGCCGCGTTCGGCAACGGGAACCAAACCAACATGACTCCGAGCCAGACCACAATCCGGTGGTGGCGCGGGTTCAATGATCCGCTACTCGACCATCTCGTAGAGCTTGCCGCCGCCACGAACCAGGATCTGCGCATTGCCACCGCTCACGTCCTCGAAGCGCGGGCACTGCGCATGGGCGCCGCCGCGGATCTGTTTCCCGTGGCGAACGCCAACGCTGGATATAACAAGTCATTGACCAGCCAGGACGCGTCAGCCGTTCCGCTAACGCGCCAGCAACGCACAAGCAGCCTTTACAACGCGGGCTTTGACGCGACGTGGGAGCTGGATTTCTTCGGGCATGTGCGCCGGTCCATACAAGCGGATACGGCGGATGTGGCCGCGACGATCGCCGCCCGGCAGGACGTTCTCGTCACGCTTATTTCGGAAGTGGCGCGCAATTACTTCGAACTCAGGGGGGCGCAAAACCAACTGGCGGTAGCCCACCGGAACGCGGAAAACCAGCGTGAAACGCTGGACCTGACCGTTTCAAAGCTGCGGGCTGGGCGCGCAACGGAACTCGACACCGCCCGGGCAAGAGCCCAGTTCGAATCGACGCTGGCGTTCATCCCGCCGCTGGAAGCGGTCGTCAAACATTCCATCCACCGGCTGGGAGTCCTTACCGGCCAGCAACCGACCGCGCTGGAAGCGGAGCTTGAACCTCCGGCGCCCATTCCCGCCCTGCCGCCCCTGGTCAGCATTGGAAATCCGGCTGAGCTCTTGCGCCGGCGTCCGGATATTCGGTCGGCCGAAAGCTCGCTTGCCGCCGCCACGGCGCGGATTGGTGTGGAGACCTCCAGCCTTTTCCCGCGCGTCACGTTCAACGGCAGCATCGGGGTGGAAGCCAATCAATTTTCGGGTCTCCTTAAGAACGGCGCCGACAACTATTCCTTTGGCCCGAGCATCACGTGGGCGGCGCTGGATCTTGGTCACGTCCTCGCCCGCATCAAGGCCGCGAACGCTCACGCAGACGGCCAACTGGCCGCCTACGAAAAGACCGTTTTGACCGCGCTGGAGGAAACGGAGAACGCGCTGGTGGATTTTGGAAAGGAACAGGTGCGCCGTAATTACCTGAGACAGTCCGAACGCTCGGCAACCGAAGCGATGGGGCTTGCCCGGCAGCGGTACGACAGCGGCGTGGCTGATTTTCTGCCTGTACTCGATGCCGAACGCACACAACTGGACGTGCAGGCACAGCTAGCCCAGAGCGAAACGCGCACTGCGACCAGCCTGGTGGCGATTTACAAGGCGCTGGGGGGAGGATGGGAGAGCGAGCAACAGGCGGCCAAACGTTGATGCGGCGAATGGGTTATACCAATTCCAGCGTGGAACTGCACTTTTCAGGACAGCCACCTCTCCCTTGAAATCCCAATGACTCGCTCGCGCCCGCTCGCTCGGCCCTCGACGGGCCTTCGCCTTCGGCGAATTCCTTTCGTCGCTTCCCAAGCGACTCAAGTCCCCCAGAGGCGGAGGGAACAAATGTTTCTTCGATGGACAGATCCGCCCTCACCCCAAGCCCTCTCCCCCAGGAGAGGGGAGTTGCCGCTGGGGCATAATGGTGCAATTTCGAATTGGAAATGGTATTACGCGCCGGCAACGCAGCACCGAGAGGAGCGCAGCGAACTGCCGCTTATCCAGCACTACCTTTTGCCAAAGGCGCAACCGCCAGCCACAGCCAGCCGGCGATGAAACTGATGCCGCCGACAGGGGTGATGGCACCCAGCCAGAGGAGATTCGTGAGAGCCAGCAGATAGAGCGAGCCGGAAAAAACAAGGATACCGATCAAAAAACAGAACCACGGGCCGAGTCGCAATGGGGTGCGCCCGCCCAGGATGAAAAGCATCACCGTGTGGATGAACTGGTAGAGCACGGCTTTGTCCCAAATTGCAGTGGTTCCGTTTCGGGCGAGCACTTCCTTGAGTCCATGCGCGCCGAAGGCGCCGAGGGTCACCGCAAGCAAACCGGATACGGCGGCGATGCGCAGGGCAACGGAGTTTTTCATTGGATTCGTGGCCGCAAAAAGGCGCAAAATCCGCAATAACATTGGCATTTTCTTGGAGGTGACGGCTACAGATTTAATTAAACCGCTCTAGTGACGATGCGGCCTGACTACGCCTCAGCTTTTGGCACCGGGGGATTATGTTTTACCAGCAAGGGAATGCTCGCCTGCGGCTGGCCATCCATTGAAATGTCAATGGAGTAAAGGCCGGGGTTTTCGAATTTCAACTGCTGAAGGTTGGCGACGAAATTGCGCGTGCCGAAGTGCATGTCATCCGGCAGCACCACTTCCACAGGAATCTCGGGAAAGTTGGCCATGATGGACTTTCCATCCGCGTC
Source organism: uncultured Verrucomicrobiota bacterium (assembly GCA_903873945.1). Taxonomy (GTDB): domain Bacteria; phylum Verrucomicrobiota; class Verrucomicrobiia; order Limisphaerales; family UBA8199; genus CAIQQM01. The sequence goes on along the minus strand of CAIQQM010000250.1, from coordinate 564 downwards.
CACGAAGTTAAGGCGCAGGCGGTGCTTGCCCTCGTCGCCGCTCAGAAAGGTCACGCGCAACGCGATCGAGCATTGCGGATGCACGGCCGGGAGTTGGGAGGTATAAATGGTATCGAACGCGCCGAGCAGGTTCAGCTTGCCGTTATCATCGGTCGCCGCATCGCACAAAACTGCAACTTGAATATTCATCCTCGTACAATGTAGCCATAAATATCGAGAAGTGGCACGATCTTCTTTTGGACCCTTTCCAGTTCGCAACTCCAGTAACGCGGGTGGTCACGAAGTGTCTGCGCTTGACCGTTCATATCGAACCGCCCATTCTCGCGCCAATGAGTTTGGTTCTGACAACACCGTCAGCACTTTTGACCTGAAACACCTCCAATATGGCATTATCAGGTCAAATTGACCTGTCAATCAATGGTTAAGTGACCGGGTTCACTTTTTTGTACCACTCCATGAGTTAGTCAGAGCACTTGGTTGATGTTATGTTTTTGTTCTGATTTTGTCCATCCTTGGCGGAGGGAGGGCGAAGCCCGACCGGAGCCAGGGATGGACAGAGTTGCG